>DAHZQE010000468.1:0-5981 GCA_027409005.1 Ferrimicrobium sp.
AGCGGGCCATTCGTGCTCTTATGAGCAGTACTGCGTCGGCGTCGACTTGCTTCTATCGGACCCCACGCATCCATCACTGCTGCTTCGAGTGTCTTGAAGATCTCATTCGTCCAGTCGCCCAGCCACGGTTCGGCCAGGTGATCAATGGTGATAGTCAGCTTATTATTCGAGTCGAGCTCCTGAAACTGCGTCTCAAGGTATTCCACAAGCGCCTTTGCCACTTCAGGTGCTTCTTGATTAGGCACAAGGCGCATGGATATTGCGGCTTTGGCTAGGCGTGGGATGATTGTAGCATTATTTGGGCCAGACGTCTGGAAATGGTGAATTGTCAAGCTGGGATCCCGCCAGCGCTGCTTGAGACTCGTAGCTAGCCTTTCTGCGTCGCCAAGCTCTGGATTCCGCTGCACGAGAGCCTCGGTGATATCTTTATAAAGCTCGTTCTCACCGTCCGTAATTTCCGGGATAGGATCATAGAAGCCAGGAATACGAACTTTGCCTTCCTTACCAGTCAGTGTGCTCATTAGCATCACCAAGTCCTTCAGACTTTCGTCAAGCTGCGATGACCCATCGACGCCAGAATGTAAGTCCGGTAGATTGCTCTCGACCTGTACCGTAGCATGAATGACGCCACGCAGGCCGTACGTGAGACATGGTATGCGATCGTCGAGCCAGTAGCTGTTGGCGAGTAGAATCCAGTCCACATCGCCGATCTTGTCTTTATGCGCCTTGACAGCTTTCTCAAACCCACGACTGCCGCTCTCCTCTTCGCCCTCTATTAGAAAGATGATGTCCGAACCGAGAGCCTGCTCGCTAGTGAGCTCTGCACAAGCGAAGATGGCAGCCATGAGGGGACCTTTGTTGTCGCTCGTGCCGCGGCCGTACAGATAGCCGTTGATGCCTTCCATGGCAAATGGGTCGACGCTCCATTTGCCTGTGGAATTTTCGGCATCAACTACATCGTAATGGCCATAGAATAGGATCTTCTTTCGCTTGTCGGCTGTCGCTGGATTTCCGCGGAAGCGAGCCAGGATGACCGGATTATGTGCCTCCGGGGTCGTGAGCATGTCTGTGGCTGCTCCGAAATTCTTGAACACCGACCGTAGGTAAGATGCGCCTCGCCGGCAATCTACTTGGTACTGCTCATCGGAGGAGACAGTTCGGAAGCCGACAAAGCGGCGCAGGCTCTCGATTAATTGCTGATTGCTGGTCTTGGCAGGCCGCCCCGTCGGTGCCATGCAGTCCGAAACATCCCAGATTGCGAGCGTGCAGTCGTTGCCCCCCGTAATGTAGATGGGTCGCTGCTGGTGGTATGTGAAGGATGAAGCAAGAATACGTCCATGGTGGGCTTTCAGCTGCGAATTGTGCCGATACTGCCTGTCATATTTCCTCACGTGGCCTGTGACGCCCGCGCTGAACATGAACCCGCCTCCTATGCAAATGGTCAGAACGTCGTCACGGTGCGCCTCGAGGTTCCGGACGACCTGGCGAGTCTCAAGATCCCAGACTGTAACCTCTCCACGACTTCGACCACAGTACAAGAAGGTACCATCGACTGCAATCGACAGGATACTGTGCCCTTCCTCACGGCCATCATCCAATGTGAACAGTTCCTCCACGTCGCCGTCCCCTTGTTTCAGCTTCCAGAGCTTTACGACCCCGTCACCGCCAGCGGTGATGAGAACTTCATGCCCCGCAGACTCTGGAATGCCATCTTTGACCCAATGCATGCAGTATACATAGCCGTAGTGGGCAAAGTGCTTGACATTTTCTTTCCCGACATGGCATATGGTACCACTGACCGCATGCTTGGGCGTGCTGTTTGCATCAATAGGTCTCGGCGTTCGCACGCCACCGGGACCAGCAGAATCGAAGAAAGGATCATCTCGTAGGCTAGAATGCTCATGGCTGCTGTTGGCTGATGCGATTTGCTCGTCATCGCGCAGTCGACACCACTGGATGGTTGTGTTCTGCGCACCCATGTAGACTGTCTTCAATGCATCAGAGTAAGCGACACAAAACATGTCGCCGACGTCGAAGCTCGATAAGAGGCAGTACTTTCGCCTTAGGGTCCTGACGTCCCAAACATTGACAATTCGGTCGCCTGAGCTTGAAAAGAGGAGACCGTCCGTGTGACATAAGTACAGCCCGAGTACACTGCCTCGGTGGCCCTCAATGACGGCTTTCCGCTCGAAAGTGCTCAAGTTATACGCCAGGATTTCGCCGTTTTGAGTCCCGGCGTAGACTTCGTCGGTGCCCAAGGCGATTGCAAGGATGCTGCTGTCATGTTCAAGCCGATGCTTCAATGTGGGTAGTGCAGTTTGCCTGTCGCGGACATCCTGAGAACGCGGACAGGTGGGAGCGCCGGGATTGCCATAATCGTCGGTTTCAGATCCTGCAGCGTAAGGATGCGTTAGTGTGCAACTCGGACGGTGGCCAAGTGGTGATTGCCTGGACATCTTCCATTGTTTTGCGGAAAGGGTAGTCGAAGAAGTTGATGAAGTGAAGTCGCGTGCTTGGCTTGGCGCGACTTTGCGTAGCGCGGATGGACGTCACTTGCGACTTTGCTGTACTCACCACCGCGACTCCCTCTCTTCTGATCAATTACCGAAGAGACACAATCAAGACGGCGAATCGGGAACATGTTGGATGCATCGGATTCTATTCTGATCTTCGCAGGAAGGAGATACTACCAATTACCACGTACGTGTTTGCCGGCAGGCTACTCTGCAGACCGCTTCCCACGACAGCGATGGCGCCAGCCACCTCATGCATGACGCTGCATCACGCTCAGACAGCTCAGGCCCCTGGAACAGATAGAGAGCTCGACATGTGATTCGTACCAGCATGCAGTCCATCTTGCATTCGCTACACAAACGCTCGAATGCCTCCCTATGCCTTCGGCTTGACTGGATCCTCGGGACTGAAGTTCAGTGACACTGAGTTTACGCAGTGTCGCTCGTCCGTTGGTGTAGGGTATCCTTCGCCCTTGAAAACATGGCCAAGATGACCACCGCAGTTCGAGCAAACGATCTCTGTCCTCTCCATGCCAAATGTGCGATCTGTATGTCTCGTCACCGCGCCGGGAACTGTGTCGAAGAAAGCTGGCCATCCGCATCCGCTCTTGAACTTCGTATCGGCTGTGTACAGTGGCGCCTCGCAGGCGGCACAGGTGTATACACCCTTCTCCGGGTAATGCTTATCGTATTTGCCGCTGTAGGGCGCTTCGGTGCCCTTCTGCCGGATGACGCGGAATCGCTCTACCGAACGTGTTAGAACATGTCTGCAATCGACATGGGTAAATGTGGCTCTTACCCGGGCTCAACTGCGCTTGCCACTCACTGTCGCTCTTCTGTACAGGATGCGACATGTTTCTCGACTCGGCCGTGCTGAAGAAAGCTCCTACGAATGGTACCGATCCCCAGGAAATAGACTTCAGCGCCACGGTCGGTCTCGTATGCGATAGGCTTGCAAGTGGTGAAGGTGCTCGTTGGAGTGCGGTGTTGCTGAATGCGTAGAGTGTGCGGACGAACGTTGGAAGCGAGGGGAGACGCATTAAGTATGCTGTCGTCGATGCCGCGGCGATGTTCCCGGAAGAGGAGTGCAGGTGAGGTCGAGGCACAGTATGATATTTGAGATTGATTCAGGTGGAATCATTGCTTCCATAATCGTCGCTCGACGGCTGCCCGCTGCATTCTGACATCATTGATACCTTCAGCACCACCGGCGGACTTCGTAGACCTCGGCCCGCAAAGGTCGAAGCGGAGGGGCTTGGAAGGTCTCTGGGTGCCATGCGCACACCCTGTCCGCCAAAGATAGTACTACTGAGGGCCGCGCCTTTTGCGACTGCGACTCGACTTCGCCTTTCGTTTAGCCGTTTCTGCGTGACAGGACCCGCTTCACCGCCCGACTTTGCGAGGCAGCTTGGCAGACAGGCAGGCAGGCAGGCAGAGGCTGCTCGCATAACCAACGTCAGTTCTGCCGATGGACTGGCTACAGCATACTCAAGCGCAGCTTGCAGAGCCAACTCAGATCGTTCAGGCACTCTCGAGACGGCGTTCACCGCTGGAGGATGTTCATGACTGGAATTAGAAGCTGCAGGTCAGGATCGCTCGTGCGGCGGCAGCAGGCGGCCCGCTTGGCAGTCTGGGGCCGCGCGCGTGTGTTGCGTGCGTCACGGCACAGCCTTTCACGACTTGATGACCGGCGCAATGCCTTGCGTACCACCGCGGCCCACCCTGCTTTCACGAGAGACTCAGTGTATAGGTCTGCAGGCCGTCGCTGAAAGCTTGCGATCACTCGCGATCACTCCCTCACAACGACGACCACTCCATCATGCTTGACGACAATCTCCCCACCTTCTTCCTCAAGGCAGGCAGCAACGGAGAGAAGTATCAGCGCAATTTCTTCCTCACTTATCATGGCTCGGAACAACAGCCAGCATACACCTTGCAGTACTCTGACCCTGCGTCGCCGTCGCCAGCGCACAAGAACTGCTACGCTGTCGCATTGATAGATGCCTTCAATCCGGACGTAGTCTACGGGGAGGTGCTAGCCAGGCCCGGGTGGACACAGCCTTCCCTGTCGCAAGAGGATATACGGCGCAATGGCGGGGTGCCGCCTCCGCCACAGCCAGTCTTACCCACCGAATTTGTCATCCAGCTATACAATCCAGATCAGCAAATACGGGTTGAGTTGGTCGAAGGCAAATGGGGCGGTAGCGACTCGTATATCTTCAACATGCCCATCAGCACCTTCCGTACACCTTCTGCCTCGAACCTTGACCGCAGTCAATCGGATCCAGCGAGTCTAGCGATCACACCAAAGGTACACTTCGCTTGGCGCAAAGAAAGCAAATTGGGCAAAGATCTCACCTGCTTTATGACCGGGAAGAGCACGGATCCGACGGAGAAGAAGAAGAGCAGGCGGGACCCAGATATTGCGATTGCATTATGGAGAAGCATGCGAGAAATGACCGTGTATGAGCCGAACTTGAGTCGGGTTGATGTAGAGGATTACAAGGGGCTGGAGATTGTGCTGTTGCTGAGTGCTGTCGTGATCAAGGATATCTTCTTTACCAGCAAAGAGCATATCCGAGAGACTTTCAACATTGCGGCACTACCCATAGAACGCAGGTTGAGCGGCGGAGGCCGAAAGCTGAGCAGTCCACAGCAGATCTCTGCTGCGCCGCTGAACCCGCTACAATCCACTTCACCTTCCGGTCAGCTAGCCGCTACTGGCCAGGGCAGCCACCGCAGCTCACTTCCAAAACTTCAAACATCACCCCCGCCGCTCGCAGATCCACGGGCGCAATGGGAAATCGATGCCGAGACAGCTCGCCTAAAGCGGCAGGCGGAAGCAGAAGCACGAGAAGAAGCGCGCCGGCGTCGTGCCCGAGAGAAAGCCGATGAAGCTGAAGCTAGACGACTTCAAAAGCAGATGGAAGAAGAGGAGCGGGCAGCTCGGCGGCGACAAGCCGAAGTCGACCGGGAGACCGACCGATTACGAAGGCAGTACGGTGTACAGGACCAAGGCTTTCCACCGCCAAGACACAGCTTTGACTCACGGTACAGACCGCAGTCATCAATGCAGCCGATCCCGCAAGGGTCGCTTGCGCCGCCACCTCCGAGGATGGGAAGCAATGGGCTCTATATGCAGCCCAGCGCCAGCAGTAACGCGCTGGTCATGAGTGGCGCGAATCCCAGCGCGGCGAGCCTGGGTGTACCTGGAGCGAGTAGCCGGCCATCGAAGAAGAAGAGTTTCTTTGGCTTGAGGAGTGCAAGCGATGATGGAACGGATGGGAATAGACTGAAGAAGAAACAGAGTACAATGTGGTGATTTGTGAATTTTGTCATGGTTTAGCGAGGCGTCTGGGTATTGATGCAGCTGTAGCAGCTATGGCGAATTGACTTCCGAATGACCCACAGGCATGCGTGCTTGACTTTCAAAGAGCGACACAGTACCCGCCCTTCAACGACATGAGC
>DAHZQE010000491.1:0-5889 GCA_027409005.1 Ferrimicrobium sp.
CCGTCCGTAAGGGTGGGGAGGATGTCACGCTCAGATTCCTGCTCTGTCAGGGAGTGGCTAGCTTCCAGGTCGCGATCGAGCTTGTGAAGGATGATAGCCCACACAGCCATGTTGGCTGGATATAAGAGGTAACCGAAGCGCGTCGCCGGAGCCAACAGAATGGCGATGAAAAAGACGAGCGCGATGTATCCAGTCATCGTGGACGGAGACTTTGGACGTAGCCTTCGATACAGAAGCAGGGCCGCCTCCGCACCAACAACAACGAGTACCACAACTACCACCAAATGGAGTTGACCCCCAAAGATACCGACTAATTTCTGTCCAATTAGTGGTGACTCTGCTGGTGATTTCACCTTGGTAAGCCCGAGAGGAAAGAGAATTTCGTTGACAAAGAAGGCCTTAGGATCGATCAGGCTAGCGATCGCGATAATTGGGGCGAGGATGGCGAGCAGTGCGGTACCGTAGCGAAACCGAGCGAGTCGATTAGCTTGCCGTGGTTGCACTAGGGCGAGTGCAAAGGCGAGTGGCCATGCAGTGAGCTTGATTGCTGCTGCTACGCCGCCAGCGATACCGGCCAGCACGGGTTGTTTGCGATAACTCAGCACGAGTGCAAGCAATAGTAGGGCGATGATCGGCAGGTCATCTCCGCCGGTAACCAGTGGTAGTGCACCCGTTGGCAGAACGATGACAAACTGGAATAGACGAACGCGATCGTCGGCAGAGAGGCGGCTGAGGAGAAGGGCAAGGATAGTCACAAGCAGAGTAAACAGAGTGAGGCTAACTCTGGCGTCGCGTAGCGGTTTGGGAATGGTGAGGCCGTTCGGTATACCAAAAATGATCATTCCTGGCAAGTATGGAACAAAAGCCCCGGCATCGGTGGCCTTTGAGAAGTTCTGCGCACCCGTACCGACGGTGTGTGGAGAGTCGAGATAGCAGTTCTGGTTATTCGCCACTCGATCACCGCAGCGTTCGATCACCGCCACCTCGTCTTGAGCATGAACACCTGGAACATTGTTGACGCGTTGCGCGATCGATACCGTGAGTGGAACCATCAGGCAGAGCAAAAGAAGCGAAACGACTAGACCGCGACGGGTATGGCGGCTTTCACGCATGCGTCTATTGCGTGATGCTATAAGTGCTAACAGGCCGATGAACGCATAAGGAATGACGGCAAACTCTGCCCACTGTACGTAGTCTGGCTCAGTTGAGATGAACAGCTGACCGATGGCAAAGATCGCCGAGGCAAGATAAAGCATCGCATCCTGCTCGAGCGGAGTGAGTGCCCTAAGGATGCGCCAGAGTTTTCTGCCCTGCTGGGGCGCTGATAGCACCCCGATATCCTAGCGTTCCCGATGTCAATTAGTACCGTTGACCAAGGCAGGATTCGCAGCCAATCTCTCAGGTATCAGAGGAGGGCCTTGGACTTTTGTGGCTCCCTTAACTCCCTATAAGGAGGTATCGAGATTGGGCTGCTCGAGTTCGCTAGCTATGAACGATGCACGATCTGACCTTTTGAAACCAAACCTAGTGATGCTGCGGATGACCAGTTGTTAACGGTCACGAACTCGATCTCATTATCGCTTCTGGTGGTGACCTGTTTTTGTCGTCATCAACCACATGTCTAGAGTCAGCCACACGCTAGAGAAAGGGATCTAGCCACGTCTTTAGGACTCTGGCTACTGCAAAAGCTAGTGGTCACTTGCAACATCGGCTTCGGACGCCCGATCACGGATCGGCAGAGGTTTGCTCTTTGCTCCAGGATCGGGGGGTGATGAGGACTACGATGGCAGGCTGTGACATATAGGATTCTCCCTCGCAACGCAAGCCATCTCACCGAATGCATCACCGTCTTGGCTGAAATACATGAGCAAGACGACTATCCGGTGGTCTGGCCAAGTGATCCAATTGCATGGCTGACCGGCGAGCAATTTTTGGGTGCGTGGGTGGCGTTGGATGGTAACACATTGTTGGGCCATGTCGGCTTGAAGCTCTCCCAACTCAGCGATGGGACAGAGGTTGGTGAGATATTTCGCCTCTTTGTCGCTCCGAAGGTTCGGGGGAGCGGTGTAGGAAAGGCACTCTTGGAGTATGGAGTAAATGAGTTACGGCTACGTGGGTTGGTGCCAACCCTGCGAGTTGTGGTAGAGATCGGGCAGGTAGCTGCGATCTATGAGCATCTTGGTTGGCGACTGCACTCCTCTCGTCGAGCGACTCATGGGCCACTCGCGAGTCAAGGTTTAACAATTGCTACCTATGTGTTGGAGGCCGACTGAGTTGATGCTCGCCATCGGCGACCTGACAGTTTGCTGAAACGTCCTTTGCATTGTGGTAAGAGTGTGGTAACCTAATTCTAGATTAGGGGAGGTCGTGACAGCGTGGCAGATTGGGATGGCAAGGGTTTACCGCCGGCCGCACAACGCCGTGTAGAATCGGCAGCTGCCTCTTCGTTGCGATCATCGCTCCTTTCGATAACTGCTAATACTGGCATTGAGTCGGTGGGTTATCGACCGGTGAGCGAAGTAATGGGAAGCGTGGTGCTCAGCACCTATGGGGCAGTGATGCCTTCGTGTGGGGTCTATAACCAGGGCTATGGAACACCCTTTGGCATGAATGCCGGTATGTCAGGTGTACGAATGGGTGGAGGCCAGCAGTTCTATGGAGGTTATGAACCTTACGTCGATGTGATTAATCGCGGGTGGACGGTGGCGATGAACCGCATGCTCACCGAGTCGAAGGCGGTCAATGCTCACGGTGTCGTAGGAGTGCAACTCACCCAACGTCGTTTCGAAGGCGGAGCTATTGAGTTCATGGCGATGGGCACTGCGGTGCGATCTACTGTCGTGAAGGACCACCATGGTCGCGATATTTTTACCACCCATCTCGATGGCCAAGATGTGTCGAAGTTGCTACACCATGGTTGGATGCCGGTTCGGTTGCTTGTCGAGGTTACGGTGGCGGTGCGTCACGACGATTACAACACGTTGACCCAGGGGTCGATGTTCGCGCCAAATGCCGAGCTGACTGGTTTTAGTGACCTCGCTAATTCGGCTCGCTCTTCTGCCCGGCAGAGCCTACGACGACACCTCAAGCCCAAGGATGAGGTTGGGATGATCATCGACTCTCTCGACTCCAACATTTTCCGAAACGAGATGGGACAGGGCCACTCCGATCATCTTTGCGAGGTTCGCGTAGTGGGCACAACGATTGCACAGTCGGGTCAAGCGGAGACACGCATGCAACCCCTTTCGATTATCTATCTGAAGTCAAGAAAGACAGGAGCATAACAACATGGCTGAAGAGACCCTCGATCCAGAACAGCTAGGGGTGCCTGAGGACGCTATTCGGCGCCTCCAGGAGATGCGGCCAGGGCAGTCCACCTCCCTGTTCACCTCGGACCTATCGGTCAATGAGTTCTTACTCGTTCGCGAGGCCGGATTCCGGCCCTTGGGGCTGGTGTTTGGATCCTCTATCTACCATGTCGGCATCCAAGTGGGTCGATGGAGTAGCAACCAAGAGCTCGACAAGTTGACTTCTGCGATGTATCATGCCCGGGAGCTCGCGATGGAGCGGATGCAGTCTGAGGCTGAGGTGCTTGGAGCAGACGGCATCGTGGGCGTTCGCCTTGACGTAGAGTTCAAGGAGTTCGGTAACGATATTGCCGAGTTCATTGCGGTGGGTACAGCCGTGAAGGCTGACGATACCTCAATCAATTGGCAGAGCGGCGGGCGCCCATTTACTTCGGACTTGAGTGGACAAGACTTTTGGACGTTGCTCCAGTCCGGTTATGCCCCTCTGGGAATGGTTATGGGGACCTGTGTATACCATATAGCCCATCAGGGGATGCTGAAGTCGATGGGAAATTTTGGCCAAAACACAGAGATTCCGGTCTTCACTGAGGCGCTCTATGACGCCCGAGAGCTAGCGATGAGCCGGATGCAGGCTGAGGCCGAGGCGTTGCACGCCGAGGGTATCGTTGGTGTAAAGCTGCTCGCGCTGCCACATCAGTGGGGTGGACACACCACAGAGTTCTTCTCCATCGGCACCGCGGTACATCCACTAAGAGATGATCACATTATTGCTAAGCCGCAAATGGTGCTTCCACTGACTGATTTCTAAGCCAACTCTGTCTCTAGACGGGTGAGGGTGATTACCTCCTCGTTGTCTTAGTGAAAAACGGTGCTGGCCGCCGATCCTCACTTCGGATTGCTGCGAGGAATCTATGTGCTGCTGGTAGATACCTTGCACACAGCCGATCTGTTAGATGGGTCTTGGGCTGGCCGAGATACACTGCGAAGCCAAGCCCTCGTTGGTGTTCGTGAAGGTAGACGAGCCGAGGAGCGCTCGTACAGTGTTGCCGATGGGTTTGGTGCCGGTTGGCGCCTTGCCCATGAGGTGAGCGACCTTCTAGCCCGGTCCCCTCAAGATGGCTGATCCGTGGTCGAATACATGGCTTCCTATGATCTGCCTGGATGAAGGTTTAAAACTGTTAGCAAACGTTCTGTAGCTTCAGCCGGCTATCATCTCCCGCCGGTGCATCCAGCGTCGACCGTCGTCGAGTACCCGATGTGAGTGCGACCTGTTCGTATCGGCATTGTCGATTTGGAGGCAGTCCGCCCTGTGTTTGTGGCTGAATCGGCTGAACGCAACTTGGTTGCAAATGAACCACGTGACCAGCGAACTGAACTGGCTGGGAAATGGTTCGGTTACCAGGTTGCTTGAAGATGTGCTCGCCGGACCGTGCAAGACGCAGTCACGCTCAGAACAGCGCACTTCCGCCGTCAATCGAGAGCGTCTGACCACTGATCCAACTGGCACGCTCGGATACGAAGAACGAAACTCCATTGGCAATGTCAGCTGCCTCGCCAAGTCTCCTCAGCGCAATCCCCTCTATCAGCTTGCGTTGACCTTCAGCTCCGTAGGACTCCCACTGAGCGATCGTCGTCGGATTGGAGAGCACAAAGCCGGGTGCGATGGCGTTCACGGTGATCGCATAAGGGCCAAGCTCGTGGGCCATCTGGCGAGTGAAGTTGATCTGAGCAGCCTTGGCACTAGCATAGGCCTGGATTCCGGTGAGGGATACGCTTCTTCCTGCGCCCGAGGAGATGGTGACGATTCTACCCCATCCTCGCTGCTTCATCCCGGCTACCACAGCGCGTACACAGTGAAATGTGCCGGTCAAGTTGACGTCGATGACAGCCCGCCAATCCGCGTCACTTACCTCCTCTAGTGGCCGATGAACTTGGCCGAGAACTCCACCAGCGCTATTAACCAATACGTCAATAGGGGGTGCAGAGGCCACAAAGCTCTCTACCGACTCGGCATCGGTAACGTCCATCTCCTCACGATCGGTGCGTAGCACCTGGAGTCCATCCGCCTCGAGCTGATCGGCGATAGCGCGACCTATCCCCTGTGCTGTGCCCGTGACGAGTGCCACTGGGATGGTTGGTCGAGACATGATAAGTTCTCCTTTGCGCGCTAGGCTCCGCCGATGCGGCTCTTTTGCAACAGCACCCTAGCGCTTGATCCTCAGGCCAGCGTTCGCCACCGTCCTAATTGGCCAGCCGACATGATTACAAGCGTTTCGATGGTGACAAAGCCAGCAGTGTGAACAGTGGGTTCGGATGCGCCCTAGAACGAGCAGGTTGCAAGCATTTAGAGACATCGATTATCTTTGACGTGACGACTCGACGACTACTAGCGATAGATAGCACCTCGGTCGAGATAGCCGTGATCGATGGCGGCCACCACCGCCTGTGTTCTGGTACTCACACCAAGCTTGCCAAAAATACGCGCGAAATAAGTCTTTACGGTTGGCTCGCTAATACCGAGCACCCCACCGATAATGGTATTGGTGGCACCGGAGGCGGCGAGTGTGAGCACCTCGAGCTC
>DAHZQE010000492.1:0-9624 GCA_027409005.1 Ferrimicrobium sp.
AGAACAAATCCGGGTATAGGCATCGTGTACCGACTTTCTTTTTGTGAGATCGAAAACAACTTTAATGGCGTCCTCGCGGCCACCGTGATAGGCCTTGCGAAGGGCTGGAACATACTCATTGAGTCGATATCTATGAGTTACGAGCCTACCTAGCCCTAGCTTAGGGGCCAGGTGAAGGGCGATGTCGAAGGTGCGTGGTAGTCCATCGCTACTAAGCAGTCCAATTCGCTTGGCGGTCGCTGGGTCGAGCTGCTCTTGGCCGTAGGCATAGGCGCCCTTTAGCGTGATCTCGCGGTGCCAGAGTGGAGCGAGATCCAATGATTGCCTCGATGGCATGCCGGCCATGATGACCTCGCCGCCTGGACGCACGGTTTCGACGGCTGACTCGATGGTCGAGGTAGAGCCCACCGCATCGATAATGGTGTCAAAACCATCGCTCAGATACCGTCCTACACGCTGGCTGGCGTGTAACCGACGAGCAGCACCGAGGAGTTCATCAGGATACAGCACCTGAGTGGCGCCAAGATCCTTTGCGAGCTGGCGTTGCAGGGGGTGCTTGGCGACCACGGTGATTGAGTCGTACTCACCGAGCTGAGCAGAGGCTGCTAGGGTTGTGAGCCCTACGGTACCAGCACCGATGATGGCAAGGTTGCCTTGGCGGCGACTTGGCGCAAGGCTGATATGAATCGCGCAGGCTAGTGGCTCGATCATCACAGCGTCCTCGAGTGTCAATGTCTCTGGGAGCAGGTGTAACGCGCGCTCATGGGCGATGAATTCATTTGACCAACCACCACCGGTAGAGGCGCAGTAGCCGAGCTGTATTCCCTCTTTGAGATCTCCTATGGCTATAGACTCGCAGCGTTGCGTCTCACCAGCCGCACAGAACCTGCACGGGGCGAGACCCCTTATAGCGCACGTGAGCGCGGGTTCTACGACGACTCTCTCTCCTGGGCGGTCTACTCGCTCGCCGACGATCTCGTGCCCAGGCGTGAAGGGTAGCGAGGTGAGTGGATCGAAGTAGCGAGAGGAGTTGAAGAATACGGTGGCGATGTCTGACCCACAGATTCCAGAGAGCAGCGGTCGTACTCGTACCCATTCGTTGGAGGGCTGTCTCGGAGTATCGACGTCCTTTAGGCTGAGCGGACCGGACTCGATAGCCTTGTCTGTCAGCCGATCCTTTAGAAACCGTGCTGTTAGAAATCTGGCCGGCGACCGGCTAACGACTAGTGCCTTCAAAGCTGGCCTCCGATCGGGAGGAAGATGTTGCCATACCCCTTCGCGCGTGACCACTCTTCAATTAGCCATCCGCGGCGCCGGGCAAGCTGGCGCAGTTTGGTATCTGGGTTTACGGCTACAGCTGCACCGGCGGCCTCGAGCATCGGGAGGTCGCTTGTGGAGTCGGCATAGGCGATCGTCTCTTCGATCTCGAATCCGTGGCTCTTGGCTAGCTTGCGCAATAGGTCACCGCGCGCCTCCCCAATCGGGAGTGCGCCAGGGACCTCACCCGTCAATCGACCGTTGTCATCGGTGGTCATCTCCAGAGAGATCATCTGATCGAACAACGGTGCCATAGGGGCAACGGCAAAGGAGAGTGCACCGGTGATGCAGACGGTGAAGTGGCCTGCGCGCCTATGAGCGCGCACGCGCGCAAGGCCGAGGGGAAAGGATTTGCGGAGCAAGTATCCGGTGAGGAACTCAGGTGCCTTGCGCTCCAGCTCTTCGAGCTCGGCACCACGGTAACGCCGATAGAAGTAGCGGAGGAAATCGGAGCGATCGTGATTATCGAGCGCTAAGAGCTGTGGGGCCTCGGCCAAGAGGCTCGCTGCGATCGCCAGCCTCTGACCTCCCTCTACGCTCGCTGTCGCAAGCCAAGAGAATGAGTCAACGACGTTCGCCGCCAGGATGGTGTTTTCTAGGTCGAATGCCGCCATGCGATGACCGGTGAGGAGCGAGGCTCGAAGTCGGTCTTCCCTGGATGTCCGCTTTGGGGCGCTGCTCTTGGGGCGGGTACGTGCGCGAGCGTGTTCTACTACCGATGGAAGGTGTGTCGTTAGTACGAACGACTCCCAGTCGATCAAGCGTGGGTCCATTGCTATCGTTGCTCGCTCAGCATCGTCGAGTTCGGAGGCTAGCTCTAGCAGATTATCGGCAAGATAGATGGCCTCGCATTCGGCGTAGGCACCGTATAGCTCGACGTATGAACTGGCCCGTTCAAGGCCCTGTTGAGTCTCTGCGAGCTGGTCTTGATATTCGACGAAGTTCGATCGCAGCGGCAGTTTCGAGATGATCTTAGTTGAGGTGTCAACCAATCGTTTGGAACGCCGTAGCGTCGTCTCCACCTGGCCCCGAGCAGGATAAGTCCACTCTGGAATCGCAATCGCCTGTCCAATCTCGTCGTAGAGTGGATTTTCGCTGAAGTACCTACGAATAAAGCCAACTAGCTGACGATACTTGAGCGGGTTCACGGATCCAGATGCAGAGTGATAGTGCTTGACGCTCTCAGGTGGATGCGCTGCAGCCGTCAGAATTGCGCCTACGACCAGATCGACGGGGATAACGTCGACGACACCTTCAGGGACTCCAGGAAAATCCTTCAGGAGTCCACGAGCGAATGAAATGATGATCGGCTCCGCCATGCGAAAACCACGAATCCAGCCAGGAAAAGGGTCACGGAGTGCAGACTCGATGATCGAGGGTCTGACGATCGACAGAGGGACTTGGCCATGCTCCGATTCGAGTAACCTTTCCCCTAGGGCCTTGGTCATCGCGTAGGCATCAGGCCACCCCAGGCTTTGAGCTCTGGCACGGCCCTTGGCCACCATCTCATCCTTTACCCATTCAGCACGCAGTCGTTCGATCTTCTCCGAAAGGAGCGCAACTCCTGCAGCTCCAAGCTCAGCAAGTGCAATCGAACGCAGTTCAGCCAGGGTGTCTGGCTCTCGACTGGAGGCCTCGGTGGAGGTGCGCTGTGCACGCGCGGCGTTGACCTCTTGTTGCCAAGGGATGTCTGGATAGTGAGGTTGCTCGGTCAGTGAGAGCTCTGGGGCGTCTCCCTTCCGGGAGCCAGCGACATAGGCGGTGGAGACGGATACGAAGTGTCCTTTATCCTCAAGATTGGATCGCGCTTGCTGGTAGGCGTGCATCACCCGTGTTGGCCCGAGAAGATTTATCTCAATAGCCTGGTCGAACATGGCGTCAAAACTCACGGTAGCAGCGGAGTGAACTACGATGTCGCTGTTGGCAAGCAGTCGCTGACCCTCTTCGTCGAGTCCGAGGCCGTCGGTGCCTACGTCGCCTTTGGCGATGCTTACTCGATTCGCGATCTCGTCGCGGAAACGTTGCGAACCCCATTGATCGCGGAGTCGATCGAAACAGTTATTTCTGAATAGATCCTTCTCGGCGCGCCCCTCTGCGGTGATAGCCCGCCCAGGACGAATGAGCAAGACCAGCTTGGTCTCTGGTAGTGCTCGAAGCACGGTCTCTACCAGAGCCGTTCCCAAAAACCCGGTCGCGCCGGTTACAAAAATAGTTTTTCCGCTTAGTGCAGATTCGAGCACCGTATTATCCCCATCATGTGAGTTGTCAGTTTACGCCGTGTCAGGGACGGCTGTTGCGCCTACGCCTAGCCTCGCGTTTGGAGGGAGGTTTGGGTGGGGTATAGCGCTTTGATGCGGTAGGCCTTGGCCTGGGTGCCATCATGGCGGCGCTGCTACCAGACGAGCTTGGAGGAGCTAGTCCAGCCTTCTTTGCCAGCCGCGCCTGACGTCGTAGCTCGACTTGGGCGCGATCAACCTTGAACCCAACGAAAACGCCCCAAGCCATCAGAGGAAAGGCAACTAGCACGAGGCTGCCCCATCCAGCGCCTAGTGCGACGACGATTGCACCAACTCCGGCGAATCGGCGTTGGTTGCGATAGATCATGAAGGCTGTGATCGCCATCAACACTAGTCCTTCGGTGATCGCGACGGCTGGATTATTGAGGAAGGATGCATTTTTTGCTGGCTTTACTTTGCCAATAATGACTGGAGTCCAGATGGCGATGTAGGCGATAGCGGTGAGCGCTACGATACCAAAACCTATCTGACGTTCGCGTTTTGAAAGTGGGGCGGCCATACTTGGGCAAGCCTAGTGGGATAGGGTCTGGCTGCGTCCAGGTAGCTAGATTCGACTCCGAGAGTATGCTGAGCATCGGTTGGATGGCGGAGATTTCCACTACTTGCCCATCATCGGGAGTTCTCGATATAGAGAGGCAATTGAGTTCGCAACGGGACAGCCGATGGTAGCGACTAACCGAGGAGCCCTGAATGGAGTTAGCTTATGACGATTGAAGAGCGTAAGGAGCGCACCCGTGCCTTGCTGGCCGAGGTGGCAGCCGATCTGTTTGTCATGAAGGGCTTCGATCACACTACGGTCGAGGAGATCGCTCAGGCCGCCGATATCTCTCCACGCACCTTCTTTCGATACTTCGCCACCAAAGAGGAGGTGGTGATGAGTTTTCTGTGGCTAAAGGTCGACAAGCTGCTTGCTTCCTTGGCTGTTAGACCCTCTGACGAGAGTCTGTTAGAGTCAGTGCAGGTGGTGTTTCGTTCGACGGAGGCAGACTCCGATGTAGACAGAGACCGGCAGCTGTTGCGCCTGTTGGCAACCACACCATCGCTGCGTGCTCGTTGGTTGGTGGATGGCTGGGAGTCAGCGGTTCGTCTGCGTCCGATCATCGCTGGGCGCCTCGGACTCGAGGAGTCGAGTTCCCGGGTTGGGTTGATTGCTAACGCTCTGTTTATGGTCGCAGAGACGGTGCTTGATCAATGGTCTTATGATGGCGGTGATTTTGTTGGCGACATGCTTGCCGCCCTTGCTCTGTTGGATCGAGGAGGGTTGCTGAGCACTGGTGGTGAAGGGATCTAGTCTCGCCGAGCAATCCCTATCGGGTTTAGCTCAAAATTTTGCCATGATCGCGTGAGGGACTCGTGCGTTGATCAGAGTTCGTAGTCGTAATGACAACTAATCAGTTTCGACGACTGTCGCCCTCGTGGATTTCGCAATCTCGAGGGCGACGGCCGTGGGGGAGACGATAGATGGTTATGACGCGGTCGGTTGTGCAGTCCTGCACTGGGCAAGGGTGGCAACGTTTTCGTCCACTACTACATGAGAAAGACAGAGAATCTCTGGCACTAAAGTGCTAGCGATCCTGTAGTACTTACGTCTCCCTACACGTTCTACAGCGATGAGCCCACAGGCTGCTAAGCAGCTGAGATGCACAGAGGTTCGTCCTTGCGACAGCCCTGATGCCTTCACGCACTCTGTGGCACCTAGACGACCAGCGGAGTTGATCGCAACAAGCAACTTGAGCCGCGTCGGGTCGGCAAGGGCGGCAAAGAATCGGCTGAGATGAGGGATGTCCTCCCCTTGTACAAGAGTCGCCTGCGTCTGCAGGAGCCCAGATTTGGAGAATTTAGAGGGCAGCGAGCGCATCGTGGATCCTTTCAATCATTGTCTCGACGACGGATGGCCAGGCGGCAAGGTTTAGCCGGAAGAACTCTGGTGCTCCTGGCAGGTAATCCTCCCCTGGGCCTACCGCTACTCGTGCACGGTTGAGTAGAAACTCATAGGCGGACTGGCCGGAGGGACGCCTTAGCAGCTCACCCCAGAGGAGATAGGTGCCTTCGCGCTCTGTGATGGTTATACCGTCTTGATCTCCCAACCCCTTTATGACGAGGTTGAAGTTCTCATCGATGATGGTGCGAACCTCGGCGAGCCAATCGCCCTCGGTCCGGTAGGCTTGTGTGCCGACGCTGAGCCCAATAGAGGTAGCTTGCGAGAGCGCTAGGAGAGGACTGCCTTCGATGCGAGAGCGGAGCTCGGTGTCGCTTGGCAGTTCGATATGAGCTACCTTGAGGCCAGCGATGTTGAATGACTTCGACGGTGACGCGAGGACGACTGCACGGCTGGAGCTTTCGTGATCGAGCGAGGAGTACGGAATATGGACTGTACCCGGTGCGCGAAGGTCCTGGTGAATCTCGTCCGAGATGACGATTAGCCGTTCCCTTTCCGCAATATCAGCGATCATCGTCAATTCGTTCCTAGTGAAGACACGTCCTGTGGGATTCTGGGGATTACACAGGATGATCGCCTGTACATGCTCCTTGGCAGCGACTCTAGCGACGAGGTCAAAATCGATTGTGTAACGTCGATTGATTCGCTGCATAGGGACTGGAACTAGCTCGCGTTCGGCGTCGTTCACAACCCGAAAAAACGGTGGGTAGCTCGGCGTAAGGACGATAACTCCTGCCCGAGGGTCGGTCACCGCCATAATGATAATTCGCAGTGCTGCCACTACGTCAGCAACGGTTGCGAGAGAGTTGGGTTGGGTGCCAAAGTTGTTCTTGGCCCAGTCCTGGTAGGAGAGCTGGTAGTTCATGACTAGATCGGGCGAAGGGTATCCAGTATCGCCTCGGTCGAGAAGTGTGATGCCGGCCTCAAGGGCTTCTCTGGGGGGTGGAAAATCCATGTCCGCTACCCACGCCGGCAAGACGTCTGCTGGGTAGCGTTGCCATTTGATGGAATGAGTGCGGCGGGCGCGAACTGCGGCGAAGCTCTCTTCAGCGGGAAATTGCGACGTCATGGTAACCAAGTGTATTCCGTTGAAAAAGCGATTGTTGAGTTCGGTGTCAGCCGATCGGATGACAACCTTTGCCCAGCTTGCGACTGTTTTTCATGATAGATCACACCGTAAGTCTTTGGATTCAGCTCGGGAGGATCAGTTTTGGGAACAAATCTGCTAGGTTGGTAGTTGAAAATGGCAGTGACTGACAGAGTTCTAAAGGCAGTTAGCTGATTATGCCCTAGTTGGCGTAGTGGTAAGAAAGAAGGAGAGAGAATGGATTCGTCCCAAAGTGTTACGAGGAGGGGGCTTCGAGGCAGCCCGTGGTGGTCGCTGGTTGCGGTGGCCTTCGGCGTCATTATGGTTGGTCTGGATGCAACCGTCGTTTCGATTGCGAATCCGTTTATCGCTAGAGGACTACATGCGAACCTCGCGGACCTGCAGTGGGTAACCAATGGCTATCTGTTGGTTACAGCGGTCCTCCTTATTCCAGCCGGCAAGCTTGGTGATCGTGTTGGCCGTCGAAAGATCTATCTGATCGGGATGGCTGGCTTTGCCCTCGCGAGCGTCGGAGTCGGGCTATCGGGTTCGATTGGTCTAGTTATTTTGTTCCGTGTCTTCCAAGGGGCGTTCGGGGCGTTCATCATGCCAAACACGCTGGCGATCTTGCGTAAGACCTTCCCACTCGAAAAGCTGAATACTGCCATAGGAGTATGGGGTGCGGCCTCCGCGATCGCCATCGCAGGAGGACCAATCGTTGGAGGTCTTCTCGTTCAGGACGTCTCCTGGCAGTCTGTGTTCTACCTAAACCTCCCGGTCTCGATCATTGGCATCGTTATCAGTGTCTTGGTGTTGTTAGAGAGTCGCGAGACTGATGTGGAGTCTCCGGACTTTCCTGGGATACTGACGCTAGCTGCGACCCTGTTTCTGCTGGTCTTTGGCCTGATCAAAACGCAGACCTGGGGTTGGACGGATCCGAAGACGCTCGCCTGTTTCGGAGGGGCTATCATCTTTGCGGCTCTTTTCATCTTTGCCGAAGGTCGAGTTAGCAGTCCGTTGCTGCCACTCAGGATCTTCGCTAGCCGGGCGCTCTCTATGTCCACCATCAGCGTGATCCTTAACTTCTTCGCCTTCTATGGTGTCATCTTCTTTGTCTCTCTCTATCTGCAGGAGGTTCATGGATATTCGCCGATACAAGCTGGTGTTCGCCTGTTGCCGCTGACGGCGATGTTTGTTGTCTCTGCTCCGCTCGGCGCAGCCCTGAATCAGCGTTTTGGTCCGCGATTCCCAGTAACGATTGGCATGCTTTTCGCCGCTGTCGGTCTATGGATTCTTACGAGCCTCGAGGTGAATTCGAGCTATACCCTGCTCGCCGTTCCCTTCGTAATACTGGGTCTTGGAGTCGGTTTCGTTCTGACTGCCACCTCTGACGCGATAGTGGGCAATGCACCATCCCAGGATGCTGGGGTAGCCGGCGGGGTTCAGTCGACGGCGTTACAGATTGGTGGAGTTATTGGAACCTCCGTACTCGGTTCGGTCCTCCTTGATCGAGTGGGTTCGACGCTGGTGAGTAAAATGACCAAGGCAGGGGTCCCTGGCTCACTGGCACCGAAGTTGCTGGCTGCAAAACCGTTGATAGCAGAGGGGGCGGCGCCGCATGTCGCTCATATCCCGGCGCAGTTGCAGCTGGCTATCACCAATGGATCGCACGCGGCATTTCTCTCTGGACTCCATGTTGCGATGGTGGTTGGCATCGTCGTATGTCTACTTGGAGCAGGGACAGGGTTCGCAATTGGCAACAAGCGACCATCTGAGGACAATGTCCCCGAGGAGACGATTGCAGACTGATAGTGTCCTCTGCTGGCCATTGCTGCGTTGTGACCAGGTTCGACAGAGATTTAGCTCAATGGCCATTGCTGGCATGGTTAGCCATCGGGAGTCAAATTTGTCGGCAGCATACAAATGTTCTGACAGCTCACTCAGCCGCTTCTTGGCAGGGAACGGCTGGGTGAGCTTTATAGTTGTCGTTCTAATCCTCGCTTAGTCGCACGTTGCCAGCGATGCTGACTGTTCTCTAAGTCTCTCTAAGTCGGTCAATGATCTGTGTCTATGGCTGGGCGCATGACGGTGAACGGCCAGTTCTCCGCCCATCTGTGTGGTGGTGGCTCAGATGGCTGACCTTGCTCTCATATCTGGACCACTCTCAATGGATCAGCAGTTCGTTCTGGCTGGGACTGGTGACTCGTAATTCTTTCGACAACACGCAGGTGCTGTGTTATGCTCTCAGTCACCGAACGTGTTCTCCCTATCTCATCGAGCTGTCATAATCCAACCATTGACACTGGTGGGCATGATAATTGGTGGTGGTCGACTAACCACTCTTATGGTTAGGCGTCCTAGAACAGCTACTGCGGCGCGATTAGAGGAACTAGTTCAGCCTCTGTGGTTGTGTATGTGATTCACGACGATAGTTGCCAAGAGAATCGGAGCTAAACGCGATCAAAGATTGTCGCGCAGATGACCCTTCAGCCAGGACAAGATCTTGGTTGAGTTATGAAGCGGTGTTGATAAATGTCCTTCATCGGGTAGTCGCAGCAGCTCACTGCTGTGTATGTGGTTTGCTAACCAGCTGGAATGCTGTACCGGAACCATCAGGTCCTGATCACCTTGCCAGATTTGCACCGGGGTAGTCATCGCATCAAGTTCAAATCCCCACGGCTTGACAAAGGCTAGATCGTCATCGAGCCACCCGTCAATTCCGTTGCTCAAGGCGTGGTCAAAGTCATCGACGATCTCCTTTCCGAGATGTCGGATGGCTGCCACATCAACGGGGGTCAATAGTGTGGCCATGGTGGCAACTATGGAATCAACGTCTGCGGCCACCATCGCCTCCCGCGCCTGATTTAGATACTGACTGAGATTGTCGGCGCCTTGAAGCGCCAAGCCAAACTCGTCGAGGTTATCTTCCCCCATCCCCTCAAGGAAGTCGAGATCATCTTGACCGTATGCTCCGACACCACTTA
>DAHZQE010000494.1:0-3506 GCA_027409005.1 Ferrimicrobium sp.
ATCGCTAGCTTGAATCACGAAGAGAATAGAGCTCTGCCTTTCGATGATCGATTGGCTAGCGTGGAGCCAAATGGATGGATGAATCGATCAAAGAGATGATCGCTCTGAATGTCTCGGGTCTCATGATGTTGCCGCTTTCTGCAGGAGCGGACCCATGAGCGTCGTGCACGATCGTTCGGCTGTTTCGACACTAGTGCGATGTCAACCAGACGTTGTAGGCATTCACAATCAGTGACCGATTGTCGTTGCGAATCAGTAGGATTTGTAACAGGTGCCAGCTTGGTTGCGTATTTGGGGGTGACTTTGAGGAATCGAACGGTGATCTCGGATGTCATGGACCAGCTTGATCCGCAACTTGGCTATATAGTCGACAATTTAGAGAGAAAGATTGTCGGAAAGCGCCCCCTGATGGAGTTTATGGTGACTGCCGTTCTTGCCGAGGGGCATGTGTTGTTGGATGACGTTCCTGGGGTTGGCAAGACCACGGTTGCTACCATGCTCGCACGCAGCCTAGATTTAAGTTATAGCCGTATTCAATGCACGCCGGACCTGTTGCCAACGGACATCACCGGGGTAACTATCTTTCACCCAGGAACCCGTCAGTTCGAGTTCCATCCTGGTCCTGTATTTGCCAATCTCGTGATCGCAGACGAGATCAACCGAACCTCGCCTAGGACCCAAAGCGCTCTCTTGGAGGTCATGGAAGAGGGTCAAGTGACGGTTGACGGAGTCACGCACCCTCTCGAACCGCCCTTCTTAGTAGTTGCCACCCAAAATCCAATTGAGTACGAAGGAACGTTTTCGTTGCCCGAGAGCCAGCTCGATCGGTTTCTCTTCAGGCTAAATGTCGGATACCCGAGCATCGAGGAGGAGTCGACGATACTTTCTCAGTCCGATCATGCTCTGCCGCTCGATTCCGTTCAATCGGTGATCAGTCGTCAGGAGCTCCTGGAACGAATGAGGAGTGTAAGAGACGTACATGTCGCTGATGCGATGCGTAGCTATATCGCAAAACTAGCTGATGCGACTCGGTCCTCTCCGCATATCGAGTTGGGCATGAGCCCTCGGGCATCACTGGCACTCTATCGCGCGTCGCAAGCCTGGGCGTTGCTGCACAGCCGAGATTACGTGATTCCAGATGATGTGGTCAAGTTGGCCCCCCTTGTGGTAAAGCATCGTTTGATACTGTCCCGAACCTCAACGAATCCAAACGGGCATCTTGTTGATGATGTCTTCGATAACATTCTACGAAGCGTGCCAATACCACCACTTGCGAAGTGATGGACAGGGATGTCTGATGTGCGGCAGAAGGTGAATACCCTAGAGCACTAGGTCTGCATGCTAACCCTAGCCTGCGGTCTGGGTGTATCGACAAAGACTAAGCCTGATGTGTGGTTCGAATTAGCACGATGGAGAGGGTTTTGGGTCGCGCGAGTCCGGATTCGGACGTAACGAGGAGCAGGTAAATGGCGTCGATCGCGGGGCGTCCCGCTCGAAGCTAAACAACTACATGAATATTGCCAACTCTTGCTCCCCAGGAATGCGCACCGCACCTTGGCGGTCGTAGTCTCATCCTCTGCGAGAGGATGTATCTCAATCAGTTCCAGGTAATTTATAGGGATTGTGGCTCTATCGAATATGCCAGCATTGAACTGGTGCTCGTTCTGTTGATGGCGGCGTGAGGTCCGCGATTACTGCGCCTGTTGGTGGAGTCGGTGTTGGTGCTGAATCCTGCCGTACGTACTTGGAACGCTTTCTCAACATACTCAGGCGAGGAGCTTGTGTTCGGATCGTTTTCTTTTGATCGCATACATGGATTTGTCGGCGAGGCGAAGCGCCTCGGCTACGGTAACGCTCTCGTCAGCCAAATACGTTCCGATGCTGGCTCCAACGTGAACTTCATTCCCATGTATATGGTGCGGTTCGCCTAGCGCGACTTCGATTCTATGAGCGAGGCGAGTCAGCTGATCTAGCGTGATTTGAGGAGCACAGACGGCGAATTCGTCGCCTCCTAAGCGAGCAGCGGTATCGTTGCGCCTCACTGCAGACCGCAAACGGTGGGTGGCGGTTAGCAGTACCTCATCGCCTGCGTCGTGACCGTAAGTGTCGTTGACCGATTTGAAGTCGTCTAGGTCAAGGTAGAGCAGGCCGACGGCTGTGGCTCCACGGCGACTCGGATGGATTCGGAGCGCTTCGGAGATCCTGTCGGCGAACAGTAATCGGTTCGCTAACCCGGTAAGCGGATCGTGAGAAGCACGGTGAGCTAGGTCTTGCTCGGACATTTTGCGTCGACTGATGTTAACGTGCGAGACGACCGCTCCTCCGATTGGATCCCCGATTGGAGTAATCCTGGAGGTGAACCAGCGGCCAACCGTGGGTGATGGGCAAGGGTACTCCCGGTCGCTCTCCACTGTCTCGCCGGCGAGTACAGCACGCAACCCAGCAAGGACTTCAGCAGCATCGATGCAGCCAGACTCGGCAGCGCGGGCGCATACCTCCAAGTAATTGACGCCGACCCCAGTTGTCTCCGGATTGCCCCCGTTATCCAACGCGAACATCAACCATACGCGATTGACTGCAATGATAGTGCCGGAGCTGTCCAAGATTGCAGTGGCGTCGGGTAACGCGTCAAGCACCGCCCGTGCAAAACCAGCCATGTTCAGGTAGTCGCCGTCGGTATGGCTATCAATTGCCATATTCTTGATTCGGCGCAATGGCACCGAATCTTGAGCGAGTCGGCTCATAAGGCGAAGTCTATGTCGATAGTTGGAGAGACGCGGTTTTGGTCGATGAGGAATGGCATCCTGTTTAGAGCGTGTCACCTGAGGTCTTCAAGATCCACTCGTAGTAGCCAAGTACTGCCTCTTGGCAACCTGCAAGCGATTGCCATTGGAGGCTGTGGAGCCTTCTGTCATGTGCTGAAAGTAACTCGGCCGTCTACGCCTCCTGAGGTAAGGATCGGCATACAGAACTTGAACGCATGTCGAGTCGTGATCGCGGAGACAGTCGACGTACTTGATCGAGAGCTTGGCCCAAGCTCGTACTGGGGTTCGGGAAGAGCACAACCTCGATCGTAGCTAGGTGCGCTTTGTCTTCACTCTTCGCAGGTAGAAGGACTACGTTTGGTAGCAGGCGAATGGCCGCGCAACCCTGGAGCGGATCAGTCGCCTTGTCGACGATGCTCTACGCGATCCGACGACGGGCATTGTCAAGCCGGAACCTTTGTGTGCATTCTCGCCGGATGATGGTCACGACGGGTCTATGAGGAGCATCGGCTGGTGTAATCTCGTAGACGGCGAGGACTTGGCCATTTTTGCAGGCCCGTTGCCACTACGAGACAGAGAACGCTGAGTTAACGATGGTGGATCCCAAGGCGCATCTTCTTTGCCGCGTCAGAAATTTCCCTACCACTGATCACCTAGACATTCGCATGCGAACTCTCTTTGAAACCTGGCGCGGTGACAGGAGAGGTATCCGGAAAAGTTGTGTATGGCCTACTGATGAGC
>DAHZQE010000363.1:0-11544 GCA_027409005.1 Ferrimicrobium sp.
GATATAGATCAGGCGATGGTACTCGGCTATAGGCACCCAATTGGTCCACTGCGACTCACCGATCTGGTTGGTCTCGACGTCCGGCTGGCGATTGCCCGATACCTCGAACGGATGCTTGGTGAAAGATTCACGCCGCCGAAACTTCTGATCTCGATGGTAGAGGCTGGTCGCCTTGGGAAGAAGTCTGGAGAGGGTTTCTTTGTCTGGTGATTCTAACAACGAGGCGACCGCGACGCCTGTCTCATCGTCTCAGGCCGCGCAGGTCCAGCCTCTGGTGCTTGTAACCGAGAGCGAGGGGGTGCTTAGTCTCGGCCTCAACCGGCCAGACAAACGCAATGCACTCTCGCTCGCGCTGGTGGACCAGCTTCGCCAGGCGATTGAGACGCGTCGGAATCGACCTGCAGTCTTGTTGTTGACATCGACCACACCAGGAATATTTATTGCTGGTGCGGATATCGGTGAGCTTCATGATCGTGGTGAAGAGGAGGCGTTCCAGGCGATCAACGTCGAACTTTTCAACGCCATTGCGCGCTGGCGCTGGCCAACCATAGCCGTCATCGATGGACCAGCCTTCGGGGGCGGGTTAGAGTGCGCGCTCGCGTGTGACCTGCGTGTCGCCTCGCCGAAGGCTCGATTTGCCCAGCCTGAGCTTGGGCTTGGCATCCTGGCGGGAGCAGGAGGGAACTGGCGTCTACCCGAACTCGTTGGCCAGGGGATCGCTCGCAGGATGTTATACCTCGGCGAGGTCCTGGACGCCTCAACTGGGTACTCGGTCGGTCTCATTGATGGACTATTCGAGGATCCCCTCACAGCTGCGATTGCCTGGACGAACGTCATTCGTTCGAAACCGTGGCGGGCGCTAGAGATTACGAAGTTAGCGTTGGCGACGGGGGAGCACGCCTCAACCCGGGTAGTGGACATTTTAGGACAGGCGATCCTCTTCGAATCCGAGGAGAAGCGAGCCCGCATGCAGAGGTTTGGACGGCCCCTTGCGCCCGATCCAGGTTTCTGAAGCCGAGTAATTGATAGATGCTGAAAGGTGGGAATGATGCGCGAGTTTGCACTGTCTGAGCGATATCCGATCCTGTACAAGGGTTATGGCGAGATCTCTGTTGGAGACAGACAGGCCACTCGAGGCAGAACCATCACCGAGGGTGATATCACCAGCTGGTGCGCGCTGACCGGCGATTGGTTCTACCTGCATACTGATGCAGAGGCCGCCAAGGCGTCGGTATTTCAGCAGGTTGTTGCCCCTGGTATCATGGTTTTTGCGATGGCAACTGGCCTCGCAGTTCCCGCAGACTCGACTGCTATCATCGCCAACTACGGCTCTGACTCTATCCGCTATCCACACCCAACGTTTGTCGGTGATACGATTCACCTCGAGGCGGAGGTGGTCGCAAAAGACGACAAGGGGGACGATCGTGGTGTGGTATCGCTGCGTTGGCAGGTGATCAACCAGAACGGAGTCCTCGTCTGCACCAGCGTGTTGAAGGTGCTCGTAGCTCGAGAGGTTCCCGCTTATGGCGTTTGAGCGTAGCCTGCCCTTGGATCTAACCACCGATGAGCCGGTAGCCTTCGGGGTCGGCGTTGACCTCGCCGAGTTGTGGCTCAACCGGCCAGCTAGGTTGAATGCTAGCTCCGATGAGATGGTGCGGGCGATCGATTTAGCACTAGATACAATCGCTGAACGCTCCCCACGTGTTCTAGTCGTTGGCGGAGTGGGGCGAGCCTTCTGTGCTGGGCGTGACCTCTCCGATGCTCACCCGGAGGATGAGGATGCCGAGGCGATACTCGCCAACGTCTATAACCCACTGATACTGCGGTTAGCGAGCCTGGATGTGATCACCGTGGCTGCGGTACATGGGGCCGTCCTCGGCACTGGGCTTGGGTTCGCGCTGGCATGTGATTTAGTCATCGCCGCGAGCTCTAGCCGGTGGGGATCACCGTTTGCGCGAATAGGTGCGGTCCTAGACTCCGGTGGTCATTACTTTTTCCGGCGGCTGGGGCACCAGCGTGCTATGGATCTGATCCTGCTTGGAGAGCTAATCGATGGGAGTGATGCATTCAAGTATGGGCTCGTCTCTCGGGTCGTGGACGAAGAGGATTTTGAGGAGGAGGTCGAGCTATATGTCCAACGAGTTGCTCACGGACCAACACAAGCCTTTCTAGCCTCCAAGCGAATCCTGAACCGGGAACGGATTCCCGCACTCGCCGAGGTGTTGGCGATGGAGGCCGAGGCCCAAGGTGGCTGTGCGAGGACTTTGGACTACGCGACAGGCCTCCGTTCCTTCGTTGAACACCAAGAACCTCGTTTCGAAGGACTCTAGCCGGTGGTGGATTCAGCGGCTGATGAGCGCCGACAGGAGATCGCAAGCTTGGCGGTGAGTCGATTCGCGCTACGTGGCTTTGACGGCACGTCGATGAATGATCTCGCCCGACATGTGGGGCTTTCGAAGGCGGGAATTTATCACTACTTTCCGAGCAAGGAGGCGATCCTTTTTGAGGCACTCCTCGGGTATTCAGAGCGACTCCTGGTGACGGTGCTAGACGCCGTTGATGGGGGAGGCGAGCCATCTGAGCGGCTTGGGCGAGTTGTAGAGGCGATACTTTACCTCTATCAAGACGCTGACGCCTATCATCAAGCTCAGATCAACGACTTAGCTCGACTGTCAGAGTCTGAGCAGGAGGTTATCCGTAACAACGAACGCCAGGTTGTCCGGGTGATGGAGGAGCTGCTTGGCCAGCTTGGGGCAGGGCTAGAGGTATCGACGATCAAGGCTCTCACCATGTCGACGTTTGGCATCCTCAACTGGCATGCTCGCTGGTTCCGTGAAGGACCTGGCAGGATCGATCTGGTGGAGTATGCGAAGTTGGTGACCGAGTTTGTTCTTGCGGGAATGACTGGAGTGGTAGCGATGAGGGCTATTGAGGTTGGGCAATGACTGAACAGGAGCTCGCTGAGGCGTGTGCTCGCGCGATGTACGCACGTGATCTTGCGTCTCAGTCCCTTGGGATTGAGCTCGTACGTGTTGCTCCAGGTAGCGCCAGCCTGACGATGGAGATCACCGATACCATGGTGAATGGTCACAGGATATGTCATGGTGGCTATATTTTCTTGCTCGCTGATACCGCCTTCGCATTTGCTTGCAACACCTATAACTTGGTGACCGTGGCTCAGAGTGCAGCTGTGGAGTTCATCGCCCCTGTCTACCGTGGCGATCGGCTGGTCGCGATAGCGAGTGAGCTGACTCGGTTTGGGAGGAATGGGCTCTACGACATTACGATCGAACGTGAGGGCGAGACTATTGCTATCTTCCATGGTCGATCTCGATCATTGGGACAGCCGGTTCTAGAGGAGGAGTGAGGATGCCAAAGGCCTATCTTGTCGGGGGAGTTCGAACTCCGTTCGGGCGCTATGGAGGTGTGCTCGCCTCTGTGCGTACTGACGACCTCGCAGCACGGGTGCTAGCTGAGCTCATGGGGCGCTTTCCGTCGGTGGCTGGACATGTCGATGAGGTCATTCTTGGATGTGCCAATCAGGCAGGTGAGGACAATCGCAACGTCGCCCGGATGGCGGGCTTACTCGCTGGTTTGGGGGTCGAGACCCCAGGTGTGACCGTGAACCGGCTCTGTGGATCCGGACTTGAGGCGATAATGACGGCCTCGCGCCTGATCAAGAGTGGAGATGGGGAGATCGTCATCGCCGGTGGAGTCGAGGGTATGTCGAGAGCGCCGTTTGTAATGCCAAAGGCTGCGAGCGCCTACGACCGCTCCATGGAGGTCTTTGATACCACGCTCGGATGGCGTTTTGTCAACACTCGTATGCGTGAGGAGTTCGGCGTAGACTCGATGGGGGAGACCGCCGAGAACGTCGCTCAGGAGTTTTCGATATCTCGAGATGATCAGGACGCCTTCGCTATGCGCTCACAGGAGAGAGCCGCCAAAGCACAGGAGAATGGTCGCCTAGGGCGGGAGATCGTCTCGGTCGAGGTGCAGAGCAGACGCGAAACAAAGGTTGTCGATCGTGATGAGCATCCTCGGTTGACCTCATTGGACAAGCTCGCACAGCTCAAACCTGCCTTCCGTAACGGGGGTACAGTGACGGCCGGAAATGCGAGTGGGCTCAATGATGGCGCCGCCGCTGTCTTGGTCGATAGTGAACGGGCTGTGGAGCGCTATTCGTTGACTCCGGTGGCGGAGGTGATGGCGGGAGCAACCGCTGGCGTCCCTCCACGGATCATGGGCATAGGACCCGTGCCGGCCTCGCGTCGGGTTATGGATCGTTTGAATCTACGGATTACTGATTTTGGCGTCATAGAGCTCAACGAAGCCTTCGCCGCTCAGTCGCTCGCCTGCCTTCGTCAACTTGGTCTTCCAGATGATGCCGACTTTGTGAACCCCAACGGTGGCGCCATCGCCTTGGGGCATCCACTTGGGGCGAGCGGCGCTCGTCTGGCGCTTACCGCTACCACTGAGCTGGGTGAGCGCGACCTTGATCTTGCACTGGTAACGATGTGTATCGGAGTTGGTCAGGGCATCGCCGCTGTGTTCAAGAGGGTTGACTAGTTGAACTTGTGGTAGAGGGCGGCCTCAACCACCCAGACAGGCACTTGGTATCGGTAGCTCGACCACGTTCTCCCTTCTGGTCTGAGTCATCACAAACAGGTGTGAGTGTCCGATGGTCAGTAGTTGATCGGTGGGTGCGAGCGGAAGTTGCGCGACGATGCTGCCGTTGCTGGGATCTATACACGCGTTACGTGCACCACCACCAGCAACCTGTGAGAGAAAGATCAGTTGATGCGATGCGTTGACCTGAAGGCCGTTGGAGCCGAGGATACAGGTTGGGCTGTTGGTGAGTAGAGACGAGGGGCAACCAGCAACGGTTGGGGTGAGTCCTCTGAGGCGATAGCGGCTGACGTAACCCATATTGCCGGTCGCCTCGCTTATCCATATGTTTTTACCGACAGCTGCTGTACGCGGGGCGTAAACTCCGTTGAGCGATGCGCCTGTGCCGATGAGATTTGCGTTGGCGCCAGAACGAATCTCGATCCGTCCTTGACCACCTCGGTTGGCGATAGCCACCACTAAAAGGTGATCTTGAGTGTCGGTGGACACGGTGGCAGAGAAGGCAGCTGTGAGTTTGACCTGCTTGCGAAGGTTGGCATCACGGCGGTCGATCCGGAGTAGCTGGTCACCTTCTGAGACCCAGAGGTAGCTGTTGGTGGTGGCCATAGAGGTTCCTGGATCTGTCCCGATAAGAGGTATAGTTCTCGTTAGGGTTAGGTTGTCGGCGTTGAACTCATAAAGGATGGCCTTACTCGGCGCGTTAGATGACGTGATCCACAGATGTCGGTTGGTTGCGACTCCAGCTTCGATGCTGCCAGCGAGTACGTTGGTCGAGAGCACTTTGGCGTTTGCTCGGTCGATTCGTACGACTGCTGATCTACTCTGTGCACTGCCAGGGTGTGCGAAGACCCATCCAAGGTAGATCCCGGACGAGGCGTCTATGACGCTTGGATCAAAGACGTTGTGAAATACCCTTGTGTGCTTTGGGCCAGTGGTCACCACCAAGTGTGGTGGTGCAACCGTCGTGCCCCTTTTTGTACCTGTGCCCCCAGATTGGCTCGCTGTAGCGGTGGAGCACGCGCTGAGCATGACTGCAGAAGCGATCAGTGATAGCAACCAGCGTCTGGGTGAACGATTGTGACCTCGTTTGACCCGGTAGGTGGAGGGCGAGATCGTGCTCAGGGACGTGCTATTGCTAGCCGCTTGCCCTAAGTGATGGCCAGTTAGGTAGTGGTATGCCATAGTGGGTCCCGATAGGTCGACTCAATCGAGTCAGCGACCCCAAGGATGAGCGCAAACAGCGCCATTCTTATCGGTATTCCGCGGTCGGTTTGACGGAAGATTGCCAAACGAGGATCGGCATCTAGATCGGTGCTGAGGTCATTCGATGATGGGGTCGAATCTCGGGGCAATGGATGCATCACGATCGTCGAGGAGTCGCCGACATGATCGACGAAGGCGGTGTTGACATGGAAGTCGTGGCTATAGCCCTCGATCTGCTCTCCCTGGAGCCGTTCCCGCTGAATCCGTGTGGCGTAGATCACGTCTACACGGTCGGGTTCGGTCGGCATACTGTCGTATTCGACTACCTTATGCCCGCGTGACTCGACCAACTCGACAATCGAGGTGGGCATCGAGAGCAGATCTGGTGCCAGGAGGGTGAAGGTCATCGACTCGTAGAGGCTGAGGAGTTTCAAAAGTGAGTGGACTGTGCGTCCATACTTGAGGTCGCCGACGAAGAGCACATGGGCGCCGTCGAGTTGCTTGTCGCGGGCGGCAAACTCCTCTTCGATGGTGTAGATGTCTAGGAGGGCCTGAGTTGGGTGCTCAGCGGCACCATCCCCTGCGTTGATCACCGGCACCAGAGATGCCTTGGCAAACTGGGCTACCGATCCCGCTTCAGGGTGGCGGATAGTCATGATGTCGGCGTACCCGCTGATCACACGGGCGGTGTCTGCTATCGACTCCCCCTTGGCCATCGAGGAGAAGGTCAGGCCGACGGTCTCACGCACCGCACCACCGAGGCGTGAAAACGCACTCCCGAAGCTAAGGCGCGTCCTCGTACTTGCCTCCAGAAAGAGGCTCGCTAGTACGGCGCCTTCGAGAACACGGGTAACCTTCTCGCGGCGCGCGATCGGCTCCATACGGCGCGCAACACTCATGATCTGCTCAATGTCGTCCCTCGAGAGCTGGTCCACTGTGAGAAGATCGCTCCCTACAAAGTTCACAGTTCGCTCCCTTTCAGATGATGCGCTAGAGTTCCGATTGGCGTCACCAGGGTCACACTAGTTGCCGATTCGGGTTGTGTGACCGATCCAAAACGGCTCGCGCAGGTCACGCTTCAAGATCTTTCCAGCACCCGACTTTGGGAGTGGACTCTGGTGCAAGTCGATCTGTTTAGGAAGTTTGAAGGCGGCGAGTTGTGTCCGTAAAAAGGCGATAATCTCCTCCGGTGTGACATCCTCACGTGGCACGACCACGGCGTGGACAGCCTCGCCCCACTTAGGATCTGGCACCCCAAAGACTGCGGCCTCCTGCACCTTTGGGTACCGATAGAGTGCGTCCTCTACCTCGATGGTGTAGACATTCTCACCGCCAGTGATGACCATGTCTTTGAGTCGGTCGATCAGGAAGAAGTAGCCATCGTTGTCGACCATCCCGAGATCTCCGGTGTGGTACCATCCGGACCGGAGCGCGCGTTCGGACTCCTCAGGGAGGTTCCAGTAACCCTTCATGACGTTGTTCCCACGGATGGCTATCTCACCGACTTCGCCTGCGCCGAGTTCGTTGTCATCTGGGTCGAGAACCGCGAGGTCAACTCCGACTGCAGGAACGCCGATCGATCCTGCTTTGGCATCTGTTAGGTGCCGCTCTTCGTGAGCGAAGATAGAGGCGATCGGTGAGCTCTCTGTGGTTCCGTAGAGATGGAGCATCTCTGCAGTTGGAAAGTGATGATGCGATTGCTTCAGAATCTCGAGAGGAGCAGGTGATGCACCGTGACTCAGTAGTCGAAGTGAGGAGACATCGCGAGGTGAGGTCGCCATGACATCATTGATCGCGAGCATCATGGTCGGCACCGCGAGAGTGCCGGTAGCGCGTTCACGTTCTATGATATCTAGCGCCTCTTTGGGGGCAAAGGTTCCGAGCACGATCTGAGTGGCGGTGAGCCAGATGGACGCGATCACAAGACAGGTCCCGGCGGCGTGGAACATCGGCGCCATCACCAGCCAGCGATCCTCCTCGGAGAGGTGGGCCCAGGCGATGGCCGTCCAGGCGTTGGCGAGCAGGTTCCCATGCGTGAGCATCACTCCTTTGGACCTTCCAGTGGTCCCTCCGGTATAGAACAACCCGGCTAACGTCTCTTCATTTGGCTGGTCGAGGTAGTCGATTGGACTTACCTGCCCTAGCACCTCCTCATACTCATCGGGGATTGTGATCACATGAGCGACTGAGGTGCCGATCGAGTCGAGCTTGCGGTCGGTGATGACCACTCGTACATCGGCATCTGAGAGCGCAAAGGCTATCTCGGCGATGGTCGAACGTGTACTCAGCGGCACGAGTATCAGGCCGTTGGCGGGGACGGCGAGGTAGACCTCGATGTAACGATGGCAGTTGTTGGCGATGATGGCGACGCGATCACCAGGCGAGAGATCAAGTCCTTGGAGTACAGCGCTGAGTTTATGGACCCTTGTCTCGAGTTCTCTGAAGGTGAGGCGATCCTCTCCGCAGATAACTGCGGCTTTGTTCGGGGCTACTCGAGCCCCACGTCGTAGCGGATCTTGAAACGAATGCATACGAGTCCCCCTCGGTCACGGCACGACACTAACGACACACGAAACTAACAACACACGACATCAGCGGCAGAAGATGGCGTGAACGAGCGACGTTGCTCGTATCCCAAATGTTAATGGATCGATTGTTCGATGGTGGTGGAGTCGTTCGTTCGGCTCGTTTGGATTGGTTTACTCTAAGGAGACTGGTCGCGATTTGGAGGTGATAGCTACGATGTCTTAGCTAGAGCTAACCTCGAAGGTCGATCCCCATTGGGAGTCGGTCCACTGGCCAGTCAAGGAGTTCGTGGGCGAGTTGAAAGGCAAAGCGGTCGGTCATGCCTGCTACGTACGCCACCACCTGGCGTTCGATCGATGTCTCCTCCTCGCGTTGTGGTAACGAAGCTGGATGGTCGATCAGATACTCGGTTAACGATCGGAGCAGAGAGATAACGGCCCGACTCTGCGCCTCGGAGGCGTCGGTGGTGTAGATATGGGTGTAGTTAAAGGATCGAAGGGCAGCAAGTGCCTCGCCTGCCTCGAGGCTGAGCCCAATCGTGCCGACGGCGATAGTGGTCTCTATGACGTCGGTGATGAAGTAGTCGAGCTGGCGGTTGCGGTGCGAGCCTATCAGGCTGGTGAGATCCGTTGGGATGGCTTCACGCGCGAGCAGACCTGCACCGATCGCATCCTCTAGGTCATGGGCGGAATACGCGATCCGGTCGGCGAGAGCTACGATCTCGGCCTCAGGAGTTATCGGCCGTGGCCGCGACCAAGAGTGGTTAGCGATACCGTCGGTGGTCTCTACGCAGAGATTTAGCGGGGCTAAGGTGACGAAGGCTCCCCATGGTGCATGATCGAATCCCTCGGACAGAAACGGTTCTAGAGCGACTTCGCTCGCATGTCCTCCTGGTCCGTGCCCACAATCGTGCCCGAGGGCGATCGCCTCAGTGAGGTCGACGTTGAGGCGAAGTCGGCGAGCGATGGCGGACCCAACCTGTGCCACCTCTAAGGCGTGTGTGAGTCGAGTGCGCTGGTGGTCGGCGGGGAAGATGAATACCTGGGTCTTGCCCGCGAGCCTTCGAAAAGCGCTCGAGTGGAGAATGCGATCCCGATCACGCTCAAAACAGGTGCGATAGTGGTCGGGCTCCTCTGGCTGCGGTCGATCTCCGCCACCATGGGCGAGAGTAGCGGCGTCACAGAGCGTCGCCGCTTGCTGGGCTTCGGTGCTGAGGCGATCAGCAAGGCTGGTGCTTATCAACCTTGGATCCTCATGAGCGGTGATGACGCCGTCTGGGGTGCGATTCCCGTGCATGGTTGCGATCCACTCCGCCTGATGATCACGATGCAGGTAAACTCTCTCCATCTGCCCCTCCTTGTCTAGGTGACTCCGTTGCACTCCGTTCATGGTTCTGTAATCATGAGTCTGGTGCCTGGGTGTGACATCGAGATCCATCTGCGGGTGGAGTAATCGCTCCACCCGATCAGTGGCGTGATACGTTGAAGGCTCCAAACCCTTGGTCGACGGGCATTAGCGATACGGTGTTGATGTTCACGTGACTCGGAAGTGTGACTATATAGCCGACGAGATTGGCGATATCCTCGGGCTTGAGTGCTTGCATCCCGTCGTAGACGCTGGCGGCGCGCTCGGCATCGTTGTCGAAGCGAACCAAGGAGAACTCGGTGTCTCCGACCATACCTGGCTCGATGTTGGTCACTCGCACCCCGGTACCGGCAAGGTCGGCTTTGAGGTTGAGACTGAATTGGCGGACGAATGCCTTGGCGGCTCCATAGACATTTCCACCTGGATAAGGGAATTCACCGGCTACCGATCCAAGGTTGATGATCGTGCCTTGGTGACGCTCGACCATCTGTGGCAGGATCGCGTGGGTAAGCACCGTTAGCCCGGTCACGTTGGTGGCGATCATGGTGAGCCAGTCGGAGAGCTCCGATTCCTGGGCGCTCGCTAATCCGAGGGCTCCGCCCGCATTGTTGACTAGGACATCGACTACACCAGCCTCGTCGGCGACCTCCTTTACCGCCACCGAATCTGTGATGTCGAGGACTCGAACCTCAATGCGTTCGTCGCCGAGGCGATGGGCGAGGTCGTTTAGGCGCTGCTCGCGGCGACCGGTGATAAGAAGTTCGTACCCCAGTTTGTGGAGTGTGACGGCTATCGCCTCACCGATTCCGGAGCTCGCACCTGTGATCATGGCCTTCATTGAGAATTCCTTCCGTTCTATACTTGCTGTTAGGGCCATCTCAACAGGCGAGGGCCTGGAGAGAGGGGTGATGCAACGTGACGATTTCGCAGATCGACATCCTCGTCGAAAGGCTCCGCACCATTGTCGGCCCGACCTCACTCATCTTAGATGACGTTGAGCGTGGAGCCTATAGCTGTGATGGACTCACCAGCCATCGTGCAGTACCTCAGATAGTGGTGGTTCCGGCGGATCGCGAAGAGCTGGTGGCGGCGGTGCGCGCAGTAATAGATTCCAATCTTCCCTGGGTAGCCAGAGGGTCAGGCACTGGCCTTTCCGGTGGAGCCCTTCCTGACGAGGAGGGGGTGCTGGTGGTGACGACCAGGCTCAACAACATTCGCGAGGTGATCCATCATTTCGATAGCAGCTGGGGTGATACCACGAGCGACGACATCACTCACGGCGCGAGCAGCGGCGTCGACCGAATCGAAGTAAGCCACCAGCGTACGGCGAATCTCGGGAAGTGGCATCAGTCGACAGACGACTCTAGTCACGATCCCGAGTGTCCCCTCAGAGCCGATCACCACTCCCCGAAGGTCGGGTCCGGGTCCATCCATGCCCTCACTACCCAGCCACACCAGCTCCCCGGTCGGCAATAAAACCTCCACCGCCAGCACGTGATTAGTGGTAAAACCATACTTGAAGCAGTGCGCACCCCCGGAGTTCTCAGCTACGTTACCTCCGATGCTACAAGCGATCTGAGAGGATGGATCAGGAGCAAAATAGAGACCATAGCTCATGACGGCCTTGGAGAGGTCGAGGTTTACCACCCCTGGCTCGACGACAGCAATCTGTGAAAACGGATCCACCTCGAGAATGTTGTTGAGCCTGGTCATCACCACCAGCACCCCCTCCTCGTCAGGAAGGGCTCCACCAGAAAGGCCAGTGCCTGACCCTCTGGCCACCCAGGGAAGATTGGAATCTATCACTGCGCGCACCGCCGC
>DAHZQE010000509.1:0-3386 GCA_027409005.1 Ferrimicrobium sp.
GTCTTGAGGTCGCGCTCCGAGCTCTCGAGTTGATGCCTGCAGAGATAGAACTCATGGTGGTTGGCACTGGACCCTTGACCGTATCGCTCCAACACCACTATCGAGATCATCGAGTGCGATGGTTGGGTGCAGTCGATCAAGCAGAGTTAGCTGAGCTTTACAGGAGTGCAGATGCACTGGTTGCACCCTCTATTGGCGGGGAGTCCTTTGGTGTTGTGCTCTTGGAGGCGATGGCGGCTGGTGCTCCTATCGCGGCGAGCGACATACCCGCTTATCGCTGGTTGACTTCAGATGGGGATAGCGCCGCGCTTTTCCGACCAGGTGACAGCGAGGCTTTAGCTAGGCTCTTGACTGAACTGCTCGAAGACGCATCTCTTCAGGCGAGGTTGCGCGATCGTGGCTATGCTCGCGTTCGATCGTTTAGCTTCGCTGAGATTGGGAAGCGGTACCTGACCCTGTTCGAGGCCACCTGATCGAGTTATGGCGTCCGAAGCTGATAATGCCGATTGCAGTTGTCAGCTCGGGGTTGTCCTCATCGACCAGCCGGTAGATTGGTAGGAAACATCATGACTGCAGCTTTGATCGCAGTCGTATGAGGATTGATGACTACGAGGATGGTGTCGAAGTGAACTCAGATAGGGTACTGGTTTGGGGGTATGACTCTCCCAACGTGAGGGCAGCTCGGATGCGTCAGGTCATTGCGAGACTTGTTGTCGCCTTCATCGTCGCTTCTGTTATCGCGGGTGTTGTGATCACGGTCGCCCTTGGCTTGACAGGTGTGCTTCCGATCGAGGTGACTGCGTTAGCAGGTGTGATAATCGGTCTTTTATTTACGGTGATCGCTACTGTGGTGGGGCCACGGCGACTCGGTAACAGGCTCCCTTGGGTTGAACCTGAGGAACGAGACCGTAAAAGGATAGACACACTCCTCTCCGGCTTGGGTTTCCAACTTGGCATCTCCGTTAGCAGCGTGGCGGTGGTGGCTTATCCAATGGTGAATGGCGCCGTGCTCGAGTTGGGTCGGAAGGAGCCCGTGGTAGTGATCACTACTGGCGCGCTTCGTGAGTTGGAGACGATTGAGCTCGAGGCACTGCTCGCACGGGAGCTAGGCGAACTGCGCCTTGGGCTAGTTGGCCTGAACGCGACGGTCGCCTATTGGGATAAGGTTTTTCATCGCGCGGGACGACGTTTGAGCGACTGGCAGCGTGCCGAGGCGGTGTTGCTAGATCGTCTTGGGGTCTCGGTAACTCGCTACCCGCCGGCGATGGCTGCCGTTCTCGAGAAGGCCAAGTCAAGTCGCTCGATAACTGCGACCAGCCTTCCGGCCTGGCTCTGGCTGTGTCCCGTTGGCGTCGCGGATCTCGATGCGGACCTCGCACTGAGAGAACAGCTTCTTCTCGACGAAATATGGACGATAGGTGCATCTTAGCGGTTTTGTAGTGGAACGAACTAGGCTGTGTACTAGGACGTTAGTGAGGAGGCGACGGTGGCTGAGTTGACAGAAGGAACTGCCCGGGTAAAGCGAGGGCTGGCGGAGATGTTGCGTGGTGGCGTGATCATGGACGTCGTCAATGCAGAACAGGCAAAGATCGCTGAGGATGCCGGAGCTGTGGCGGTTATGGCCCTTGAACGTGTGCCGGCCGATATTAGGCGTGATGGGGGAGTCGCTCGCATGAGTGATCCGTCATTGATCCGCGAGATCCAAGACACGGTAACGATTCCAGTAATGGCCAAGGTACGCATTGGACATTTTGCTGAGGCACAGATCCTTGAGGCGATGGAGGTTGACTACATCGATGAGAGTGAGGTGCTAACCCCAGCTGATGAGAGTTACCACGTTGATAAGTGGGCCTTTCAGGTGCCATTCGTGTGTGGAGCCACCAACCTGGGAGAGGCGCTACGACGTATATCAGAGGGTGCAGCATTGATCCGGTCAAAAGGTGAGGCCGGTACCGGTAATGTAGTTGAGGCGGTGCGCCACCTACGATCTATCACCTCTGACCTCCGTGCGATTGCCGCCGCATCAGAACAAGAGTTGTATGGATGGGCGAAGAAGCTTGCTGCACCCTATGAGCTTGTCGCCGAGATCCACGCCAACGGAGGGCATCTTCCGGTTCCGCTTTTCTGCGCTGGTGGGATAGCAACGCCTGCCGATGCGAGCCTGGTGATGCAACTAGGGGCAGAGGCGAACTTCGTAGGCTCAGGAATTTTCAAGAGCGGCGACCCGGCCAAGCGTGCTCGTGCAATCGTTGAGGCCACAACACACTATCAAGATGCCAAGACGCTTATCCGCGTCTCGGAGAATCTTGGTGAAGCTATGGTTGGCATCGAGATGGATGATCTTGATCAGCATCTGGCTGATCGCGGCTGGTAAGAGGGTCCGTCTTTGATCCGAATCGGAGTCGTCGCCCTCCAGGGTGATTTCCGCGAGCATCTCAATATGCTGGCCCTACTCGGTTGGCAGGGCATTGCGGTTAAGGAGCCTGGCCAACTTGAAGGGCTCGACGGCTTGATATTGCCTGGTGGGGAGTCAACAACCCAGTGTCTACTGCTAGAAGCTAGCGACATGCGAGTCCCAATAGGGGCAGAGATTCATGCTGGCCTTCCTGTTCTTGGCACCTGTGCTGGGTTGATCATGCTCGCTCGAGCAGTCGTTGGTGGTCGCTCAGATCAATGGAGTTTTGAGGCTCTAGATGTCGCGGTGATGCGCAATGGATTTGGCCGTCAGGTTCGTTCATTTGAGGCGGATCTAGCTGTTCAAGGGCTTGACGAGAGGATGCGTGCTGTGTTTATCAGAGCTCCTGCTATCACTGAGGTTGGTGAGAAGGTGACCACGCTCGCCTCGGTCGGCTATCGGTTTGCCGACGGTAGTACTCGTGATGTGCCAGCTGTGGTCGCTGAGGGATCTATAGTAGCTACTTCATTTCATCCGGAGATATCTAAAGATCCTCGCTTGCACGAGTTGGCTTTTCGTCGTTAGGCCAATCGGCTTTGGTCTGCTATCGTGAGTAGGTTGGTATGAAGAGAGGTATGTCATGTCGGGTCACTCCAAGTGGGCGACTATCAAGCACAAGAAGGGTGCACAGGATAAAGCTCGCGGCAAGCTCTTCGCGAAGTTAATTCGCCAAATAGAGGTAGCAGCGCGGGAGGGTGGTGGCGACCAAGGGTCAAACGCCAACCTTCGAGGCATGGTGCAAAAGGCTCGCGATAACTCGGTGCCGGTAGCGACTATTGATCGGGCAATCAAGCGTGGGACCGGTGAACTCGAAGGAGTCCGCTATGAAGCCATAACCTACGAAGGCTACGGACCTGGTGGAGTGGCGGTAATGGTTGAGTGTCTTAGTGATAATCGAAGACCAATACCCGAATTAGTCTGCTCTAGCACC
>DAHZQE010000516.1:0-4637 GCA_027409005.1 Ferrimicrobium sp.
AGATCCGGATGCTCGTGGATATCGGAGACGTTCTTGCCGGTTCGAAGAGGCGCTAAATTAGCGACGAGTTGTAGGAGCTCGCCGATGCTATGCGGTTGTTCGACAGGATGGCGTAATGGTTGATCGGGGTGGGGTAAAGAACGGGCTCGACGGCTGGGATAGCTCCCTGTATTGGCGATCTTCGACGAGGGGTGCACTGAGCTGATTGACCAGGAGCGAGCTCCCGGCCGGTTGGGGGACGCGATACCTTGCGCACCAAGGACCGAAGGTGTCGTGAATCTCGTCCCCGAGAAAGGTCCACCAGATGCTTGCTGCCGTCGAGGACGCTCCCATCCTTGCATTCCAATGGCTGAGCGTGTGCAGGGCCGCTGCGACGGCAGGAGGTTCATGGACGCCGTTGAACTGGCGGACGAGCCAGGGCACGAGCTGGGTAGCGAGATAGTCGGTCACCGAGTTCTGAAGATGCGCGACATCGGCAGGGGTGATCTTGCTCGTTGCGGACAGTACCGCGTGAATCTCGTCGGCACGGTAGCCATTGGAAAAGAAGTTGAACGAGGTCCCAAGGTAGTACGGGTAGTTGGCGGCAACAGGTCGTTGGTTGGCGCTGAAGACAAAGCCCGACTTCGGGTCATAACTCTGTGGTATCTCACGGTAGGGAATCGAACCAACGATACGATCTCCACTGTTGCCATTCATGACAAGCCAGGGATCTCGAGCGCTCAGGATGGGGTAGTAGCCAGCCGAGATGAGTCCGATATTGCCGTGGCGGTCCCCGAATACGAAGTTCTGAGATGGTGCTCTCCATGATGAGAGCGCGGCCTTGAACTGCGTCCAGTTCGAGGCATGTAACACACCCATCAAGGAAGCGAAGTCCTTCGATACCTGGGCACCAAGCCAGTACACCGCGACCTTTACGCCGTGGATTGAGATAACTGGGCCGTCGGCGGTGGTGTCAATGACCAGGTGTTGTGCGGGTTGACCTTTGACTTTGACGGTGTAGGTTATGTGGCCAAATGGTACCCAAGCTCCGTGGAGGAGATAGTCTCCGGGGTGCGCTTTGTTGGTGGTCACCTGGTAGAAGAAGGTCGCTTGGTTCTCGACATCGGTCTCACTCCATGCAATCGACTGATTCCTCCCGATCAGAATGATCGGGAGCCCCGGTACCGTCACTCCGGCAAAGCTGATGCCGGGTGCGTGGGCGTTGACCCAGTACCAAACGGCCGGGAGCGTCTGATTCAGATGCGGATCGCCGGCGACGATGGCGTTGCCGGTCGATGACTTGGATCCCGAGATCGCCCAGTTGTTGGAGTTCGAGAAGGAGTGGATCGCGGTGTCGGGTAGCTTCGTACTCGCCTGGGCGATCGCCTGCAAGGAGGCAAGGAGTCCGGGGCTCACGGTGGTAGAAGGGTCTATGGGGATGTGGTGTTGTGAGTGATACGGTCCAAGATCATAGGGCGATTGAGGGTTCTTCGCAATGACAGGGAAGAGATCCATCGTCCGCTGGTAACCCAGGTGCCCCACGAGGATCGAATAGTCCACCGGGTTCTGCGAATAGTCGAGGGTCTGGGTGAGATAGCCTTGTACCAGCATCGAGTCGATTGGCGTCCATGGCGCCGGCGTATAGTTGAGGAGCCGAAACTCGACGGGCAGCTGATGATGACTCATATCGTAGGAACGTGCCGCGTTTACGCCGTTGGAGAAGATCTCTAGGACTTTTCGGTCAGTTGCAGGCAGGGCGGCAAAGTTCGCCTTGGCGGTTCGCATCAGACCAAGGCGTAGCTCAAACAGATCTGAGGCGAGATAGCTCGACCCGAGGACGGCCGCGAGTTCTCCAGCGGCCTCGCGTCGGATGAGATCCATCTCGAAGAGTCGATTCCGTGCCTCAAGGTATCCCATGGCGAACCAGAGCGCGCTCTGGTTCGTGGCGTGAAGATCGGGGATCCCCTGTGCGGAGTAGGAGACGGTGACGACACCTGGCATGTGGGCGATAGGGATGGTCGCAGATCGTGGGAGTCGCGCCCTGGAGCCAATACTGAGTGCGCCAGTGGCTGGATCGAGGGTCGCCCCCAGTGGTGGAACGCTCGCGATTCCCTTGGTCTGAACTACTACGAGCACGACAAGGGCAATTAGTACTGTGATCGTCCCCAAGAGTCCACGCCGGTTCATTGGTTCCCTCCGCTGTAAGTCCGCCCGAGTCTAGCAGAGCGCGCTGGTCGGAGAAAGTCACTATCTCCAAGTGCAGACAACGGCTAGTTGCGATTAGTCGCGACGTATACGCCTGGGCTATGGGGAGAGTGAGGCCCGCGTGAACTGGGCACCCGACGCACATCGTAAGCCTCTACGTGGACATAGGAAGGGCAGTTGTTGATCGCCGAGCGGCTACGCAGTATTCGTGGCGGGCGGTGTCGGTGCTGAAAGGTGCCCGGGCGTAGACCTCGGTGCCGGTACGAGCAGTATCTACGACAACAGAATATTGAACGGGAGGTAGGACCCGGGATGTGAGGGTCCAACGGAGCTATCCCTCGCATTTCCCGTGGACTCCGCTAGGATCGACCCTTGCAGTTGCGGTTACTGACGGGACTCCACAAGGCGATTGCACGAAGAGATCCCTTGCCTAGATTGCCGTGGGGCCAGAGCCTCCGGAACAATCTCTTTGACGGTAATGGTGGGGTGCCGGTTCCATGCGTTCGGCTTTTGCTCCGTATGTTCATCAGGTGCTACTCGAGGTAGCGATGGGACCAGCCTGAGCTCCGAGCGTTGGGAGGAACCACCAGATACAGCGATCAAGCTATCGCTGCGCCACTCAAGAGATGTGTGCTGATGCAGGATACTGGTCACGCATGGGCCATCTCGTGTTCTTTCCTTGGGGTGTCAGAGCCCGCCGTCCACATGATCATCGCTGAAACCGAGGTACCCTACCTGGTTGTCGGTGCGCAACTGTATAGGTCACCTGAGCGAACTATGAGTCAGCAGGTTCTAGCAGCAATAGTCAACTGACCCGAGATGGCGAAGTCTGGGTCTCCAAGTAACCCGGGATTATTCACTATCTGTAAGCTTCAAGCACGCGTCTTCAAACCGGTCCTCCGAGACCATGGATCACACTGGAGATTCGGGACTCGCTTGCCTTCGGCGATGATGGTGGAATGCGGTCGCTCCATTATCACCTGGGATCCTGTCCATCCGAATTTTCGCCCATATTTTCACAGGTGAGGCTATGGCCGCATATATTGAACGATCGACCCACAACGCACTGAAGTGCGCTTATACGTTGAAATGCGTCGAAAGATTGTAGGTGAATGTAACTCCTAATTTTTCGAACCCGACATAGCTTGGGCCTCTCGATAGAGACAGTAGATTCCGGCTACACACACTGACCAGCTGCTACCAGCACAAGGCACGCAGCCTACAGCGGCAGATATTTCGCCGACCAGATCGGCGCCTAGGATCCAGCGTCAAATTCTTCGCTTCCTATATTCTGGATCTGGAGATTGAGTGAGCAAAGAGTACGCGAAGGAAATGGATGCCATAAAATCCAAGGTAATCGAACTGGCTGATCGCCTGGCCCCTGGATCCTTGCTTAGCATCGGTGCAGGCAAAGAAGCCATCACGGTACGCCTTAAACCAAATGCCGCAGAGCTGGCTGAGAAGCTGAAGGAATCTTTCGGCGCCACGGTAGATATTACCGTTGGACGTAAGAAATTTCCGTTGGATGTGCATTTCGCTTCTCGACTCACGCTCCATCCACCTCAAGTCGTCGACGCCCTGTCAATCCTTCACGCAAGCATTGCGATGACTTCCACGAGATTACCAAGTGGCACCTCTACGACAGGTCGTACTCTTATTGAGAATATGGGCAATACATGTCTGCTTTTCGATGCCTCGGCACCCGTGGGTTGGCTATCTGAACCCGGCGGGTCAGTCGCTCTTGGGGGTCATGCTGGGAAGATAGCTGCATCACTGCAGCATATGAAGTTAGAACCGGGTGCCGTGGGAGAGCTAAGCTTCATCGTCGGAACTGCCGACCTTGGGCCGAGTGTGTCCTTCCTGCTCTCACCTGGGCATTACGAAGTGGTGGTCCCAGTACATGTCATCATGAGCTCTGAACACACTGAGGGCGTCCCAAGAGTGATGGATCTTCAAGTTCGCGATTGCTACCTGTCCATTTCTGACCCGCTCCGTTGACACTCCGACAGTTAGATTCGGGAGGTGCCCACACAACGGAGGAAGGATCTAATCCCAATACCACTCGAGTAGGACAGCACTGAACCTCAGCGACAGACAAACCCCGGATACAAGAACTGGCCACAAGCATCGGGCGCGAACCGGTGCGCTTGACCAATCTGACATCACTATGAGGGGCTGAATTGGCGACGCCCTCAACATCATGATTCTTGTCCGCAAAGCATGCGAGTTGTTTAGAAGAGTCAGAAAAGATGTGGAGACTTGAGTTCTCCTAGCGTCTCAAGGGTGCCGTTAGTAACGCGAACCGCTCGATTCGGGAGATGACTAGGAGTTAGAGGGTCGACGACCAATAACTCGGCAACCAGAACGCCTAATCACCTTGGTTTACCCGATAGGCTCTAGCTGATGTCGGCCGGTGTGGCGCAGCTGGTAGCGCAGGCGATTTGTAATCGTCA
>DAHZQE010000519.1:0-4281 GCA_027409005.1 Ferrimicrobium sp.
GAAGTGACCGTTCGGTTCGCATCTCAGAACGCTGCAATTGTGGTGGCGGAGGGAATCGAGACACCAAACGAACTCGAAACGCTAAAGCGACTCGGTGTTCGATTTGGCCAAGGGTTCCTGCTGGCTCGGCCGGTGCTGCTCGAGGAGCTCGTGACTAGGCTTGCCAACGGTGACGCCTCTGGTCCGCGCAAAAGTGCTGGTTCCACCGACGCAGCGTAGCTGGTGAGTTTGCCGACTCGGTAGAGCGGATGATGAAGCCCGAAGGTCGGCCAGGCATCGGAGGTCGACGTTAAACGCAAGCTGTGGCCATTGGAACCTCTGCTGGTAACTCCGAACAAGAGATCGTGTAGTTGGAATTCGGTTTTGACACCTGATAACGGGACTGTATGCCATGTAAAGCTGATGAAGAGTCCCGGCTTTCGCCGCTAGTGAGTGTAAGACTTAACCGAACTGGTTCGATCGTCGACGACGAGATAGTGCCACTCGTAACGCTAGTGCACAGCCGCCACCGGCTAGGAGTACGATACCGTAGACCAGGTCTGAGTCGATCGCATTCGGCGCAGCTGGCGGCCCGGTGATGAGCTTGACAGGCGAGGGACCCGATGTCGACGGAGTCACCGAGTTCGCCTCTGTTTTTGGCGAGGGGCCTGTCGTTTGAGCATGCTTGCTAGCTGGCTGTCGGAGATTGCTAGTGGACGGAGATCTGTGCTGAGTCGTTGGAGCGGCGTCAACGAGCGTGGTGGTGACCGTGTTCGAGCGGGCGGCGGTGTTGCCGTCGTAGTAGAGGGTAGCGGTGTTAGCGAAGCTCCCGGGAGCGGTGCTCGAGGCGAGGTGAACTGGGATATTGATCGTTGCCAACGTCGTTAGCTCTGCGAACCCCACTGTGGAGTTGGCTGTGAGTGAGCTTATGTTACAGCTGACGCTTAGAGGGCTCAAGATGGATGTACATGAGCCGGTGAACTGTGAATCGATAGTTGCTATGACCGGAGTTCCGTAGCTGAGACCCGGATAACTCGGTAGTGGATCGGTGATCATCAGCGGAGCGTTGATAGTGCCAGAGGCCTGCGCAGTGATGGTGTACGAGTAACCAGTTGGAGGAGGAGTCCCGGGCAGGACGATAGTAGTCCGACCGGCAGAGCCGTCGAAAGTCTTGTGAAGTGTGAAGGATGGTTGCGCAACGACTGGAGGCGGTGGAGTGTCGTGCGGAGCACTCGTGGGCTGGGGTAGCGTTCCAATGAAAAGCTTGCTAGCTGCATGTACCTCTGGATTCGCATTGCTGGTGTTTGCTCCGATTGAGTTGACGATGAGGTCCCCATCGATCTGGCCGCCTCCGGTGAAGGCTGCCGACGGTGCAAAGACGCTGCCGTACCACTCAGGGGTGGCGAAGGCGACCTTTGAGGTGTCGCCAAAGTTCCAGAGCACCCGTGACTCTGCAACTTGACTCTTAAAGGAGGTCAGCTTTTTGATTTCACTGTCCCACCTCGCTCCGACGTTGATAAGCACGGTGCTGCTAGCTGGAGCGTCGATCATCACCGTGATTTGGGTGGTGGGCAGAGAGATAGTTGTCGTTGAGAGGTTAAAGACGTTCAGTGAGGTGTTCGTTCCAGTGAGCGTGAGCACGGATCCGCCATCCGAGTAGGCCGTACTATTAGCAGCTGGAGATAATGAACTCCAGTAGCTGGCGTCGTTTTGCAAGCCAGTCGTGACGCTGTCGAAGGCGAGCGGCGAACTCGCAGTCGCCGGATGCATCGATCCATGACCATTGTTGTATAGCTTGTAGGTCGACGATGCTGATGGTGTGGGGTTGACATAGTAGTTGCCGGCCCCGACGTTAATGTCTGAGCCATTGGTGATCGCCGGCGCGACCAACGAGGTAGGGCACGCACTCGCGCATGCGCCGTTGATGGTGAAGTTGTTAGCGATGAAGGCGCCACCTATAGCCACGGCACCGGTCGCGTCTCCAGACAGGGTTGCGTTAGCCGCGACGTAGAGCCCAAAGGGGAATGGCGAGGTTTGTCCGAGTCCAAACGATGGCGTGGGGGCCGCGATGGTGGCGTTAGCCAAGCTCGTAGACGGGCCTAAGCTACCAAGCGATAGCACAACCATTCCAATCGCTGCGAGGATCGGTGACATCAGCAGCTTTGTTCTATCCATAGTTCACGACTCCTGTAGCCAAGGCGACTCTCAGAGTCTGTAAAACTCACAAGATGCCACCGATAACGCGTTAGGTGATAATAGTACTGTAAATTTGCTGAAGTCATTAAGTTTTACTCAAGATAATTTCAAGTTATGCCGATATAGCTGCGCTCAGTATAGGTTTTACAGGAGTTACCGGAGAAAATAATGCGTGTCGTAGCAGTTGTACCGCAGGTCTAGAGATAACGACGACATACAGCTCCGTGTTGGTCAACACAGAGCTGGCGCTGAGAGACACCGTTGTACTCACGGCGCAGAGTACCCCCGGGAACGCCCATCGAAGCGTTGTGAACGATCGAAGCTTTCTTACTCCACTGTGCTCGACCGAAGAGCTGACAGCAGACTGGGCCAGCAGCAGACTGGGCTGGCAGCAGACTGGGCTGCTAGTAGAAAGTGCTCGCAGGGCTGAGATAATAGTGCCGTCTACGCGTCAACTTCTCGGCCCTGAAGGACCGAGCTTGCAAATCATAGAAAGAGGCGCACCGCTTGGACTCGCCTAAACGAGGCAACGTTAGTTGCGCAATGTAGGGACTCATGCGGCCTCTCCTGTGTCGCGTTCGGTAGCGTGACTCACTACCCAGCTATCGCTACCGCGCTTGGCGATATTGATAGCTGCGTTCCAGTCGGCTGGCAGCGACAGCCCACAACTGGTGCAAAGAAAAGTAGCCTGGTTAGGACGGTTTTTCTTATCTATATGCCCACAGCCAGAGCATTGCTGACTGGTGTAGGCGGGATCAACATAGACCACTGGGACACCAACGCGAATCGCTTTGTATTGAACAAACGATCCGAGTTGATAAAACCCCCAAGAGTTGAGTGCTACTCGCTGTGGCTTTCGTAACCGTGCCCGATTACGGATGCCTTCGAGATCTTCGAGGGCAATTCCATGACCGGTGCGTTTAGCCTTAGTAACAATCTTCTTGGAGATGCAGTGGTTTGTGTCTTTCGCAAATCTGGCTTCGCGCCCTGATCGTTTGACCAATAGACGCTTGGCAGATCGCGTTCCCTTCTTTTGTAGCTTACGTCGTAGTCCCATATTCCGATTACGAACATGGTTTAGGTGTTTGCCTGAAAAGTTTGTTCCATCTGACAGCGTGGCAACGTTGACGATGCCCATGTCTACGCCTAAGAATCCCTTAGGAGACTCGTTCATGGCTTCATCAGCTACGTCTATCGTGGCATAGACGTAGAACGATCCTTTGCGGAAGACGAGATCGCTCTCGGCAATCGGATTATGTCTAAGAAGCTCTAGCTGCCAATCGGCACAAAGAAATGGCACTGACTTAGCCCGTCCGTTGATAGTCCAGATGCTCAGTGTCTTGTCCTCAAGGTTCCAGGACATGTTCCGTGCATCAAAGGGTTGTGCCGAACTCCATGAGAACCGTCTCTTGCGCGTGCGTCTAAACTTTCTGTCGCCTGAGTTGTAGGCATCTGCCACCTTCGCGATTGTCCTCACCGCGGCTTGGGCACCAAGACCAAATTCCTCTTTAACCTTTGCGTAGGTTAAACGATGGATGCCAAACTTAGCAAACTCTCTGCTCTCCCACGCGACTGTAGAGATGTAGTTGGCAGCGGCGTTACACGCCCGCAGGGTCGCGCCTAGATCATCTGTTGTCTTGCGATCTGACTTAATCTTGATAGGGACGACGATTTTACTCATGAGATACCCTTGCGGGGTAGTGGCACACGAGAGCAAGTGATCCTCGCTCCTTTAGGCACACGTGCTCACGGATACTCATACTTATATTATCGGTCAAGGGTCTGACAGCCTTGCCTAATATGGTGGTATGCAACTCAGTATGCGCCTATCCCTCCCCGCCCTGAAGGACGGGGTTTCGCGGCGCGTCTGATGAACTAGGGAGCTCACCTGTCTCGCAGGGCCGCAGCTACAGGCACCCAGCATCCATTCGATCTACCCTACACATGCGGGTCTTCCTCGCCCATCAGTAGCTCACACCCGTGGACAGATACCGCCGAAAACAGTACTGATTCCGGTTGGAAACACTTGACAGAACTGGCTCAACTACACTGGGGCCACATTGCTCGACTGTTTTCATCCAGTTGCGGTGGAATCAAAACGCTCCT
>DAHZQE010000521.1:0-10096 GCA_027409005.1 Ferrimicrobium sp.
CAACCAATCCACGGATCTCATAATTCCCACTCGGTCCTGACTACGCAGAGGTGTTGGCTGCTGGCATACGATACTTACCCATCCTTTTCCAGGCAACGAGTGAGACCAACAGTGCAATGCCTCCGATGACGAAGTAGGTGATCCACACCCTGCCCGCGAAGAGGTAGGCGTCGAGCAGTTTGACGAGGGTATCGACGGCCAAGACGCCTGCTACCACCACCAACGCCAGCCCCAAAAGGCCAAAGATGATAGCCCGGGCGATCCAAAACAGCGGCGACACCGCTCTGTTTTGCAAAAACTTGGTAACTTCGTCGACCCACTCGGTTGCGCGCGACGCTATGTCACGCTGTCTCTCCGCTTCATCGTGATAGTCAGCCATGCACCTTCCTCCTCACAGTTAGCCTACTTGGGTTCCTGCAGAACCACCGAGATGCCGAGTGCTCCGATACCAGCATGCGTTCCGATAGTCGCACCCATGACCGAGACCACGACATCATCGACCCCTGTCGCTGCGCGAAGCTCCGCCAGCACGCTCTCCACATCCGTTGCCATTGCGTGAACTAGCCCAACACGCTCGTAGGGTCCCCGATGATCAAATTTTTCCAGCAGTGATGCTATGGCGGTCCTACGCGTACGAACACGTCCAGCCGCCTCGATCCCACCGTCACGCACCTCGATCAAGGGCTTAAAAGACATCAAGGTGCCCAAGAGTGCACTTGCAGCACCAATTCTGCCACCTTTGCGAAGATTCTCGAGGGTGTCAAGGGTTCCAAAGGTGACAATCCTTGCAATCACCGAGGTGCAGATCCTTTGACACTCCTCTGCATCAGCTCCGGCTTGCGCCGCCGTCGCAACTGCCACCGCTATCAAACCCTCGCTGAGGGTTAGTGTTCGGGTATCGAACACCGATACCCGGTTCGAGTATGCGCTAGCCGCAGTGACCGCCGATTGATAGGTCGCAGAGAGATCCTTGGTCATGGTGAGACAAATTACGTGGCTCGCGCCGGCATCGAGTTCCTCGCTAAAGACGGTGTCGAACTGTGATGGTGATGGGGCAGCCGTCTTTGGCAACTCACTCGATGAGCGTACCAGCTCCCAAAACTTCTCACGAGAAAGCTCGCTACCATCTTTGTAGTCGACTCCGCCAAGACTGATAGTCAACGGCACACGCCTGATACCCAAGGCATCAGCAAGCTCATTAGGCAGATCGGATGCCGAATCTACCACCACCGCGACACTCATCTATGGATCTCCCTTCCCTGGCGGCTAAGTCTAGCTGCGAGTACATTCAGAACCACAAATATGCCTGCACTGATCAACAACGCACCCAAGGTCTGGAGCAGGAATCCGAAACTTCGGTGGGCATTAATTGATGGCAGCGTCTTCCATAGCACCACCGCCAGCACTGCTCCGATGACTCCAAGGCGTAGCCACACACGAACCATATCCGAGAGACCCCGGATGGCGTGCATCCGGAGTAGAACTACAAGGCCGAGCAACGCAGCAACCGTATAGGCAGCCGACAACGAGACCGTTAGTCCAACGATGCCATACCTATTAACGAGCAAAAAGGCGAGCAGAATATTGAGGCCGTTCTCCACCAGGTAGAGTACGAATACCACTCGTGCATTCCGGGTTGCCTGTAGTCCCTGCACGATCGAGAGAAATAGCGCAAAACCAGGCAGTCCAACCGCGAAACCCTCAAGCGCTACCGCTGTCAAACGTACCCCAGACAGACTAACCGCGCCGTATCGAAGCACAATATCGAGGCCCACTGGAGCACCCACCAACATAATCGCCGCGAGTGGCAGTGTGATAGCAACGCTCGCTCGCAACGCACGCGAGAGGTTGGTCGCAAAGCCGAGCCTATCGTTAACCGCCCATAGCCTGGCGAGCCGCGGTTGCAGGGCTGTCATAATCGAGAGCGATACGATCGCGTACGGGAGTTGGAAGAAGAGGTAGGCGTAGTTATAGGCACTGATGTAGCCAGGTCGTGGGTCAGCAATCGCCTGAACCACGAAGACCGCCACCTGGTTCGCAACCACAAAACCAACGGTCCACGAGGAGAGAGTAAACATCTCCTTGACCGCAGGATCACGGAACGAAAACGAGGGGCGGAACTCGACCCCCAATCGAAACATCACCGGTAGTAAAACCAACATTTGTGCGGCAACACCAGCGGTCGAGCCGAGTCCAAGGATAAGTGCAGCATCGCGATGGGAAAGGACCACGTTTAGATTTGCACCTGGGTAGGCAGCAGCGAATACCACCAAAGACAATACCGAGACGACGTTGTTCGCTATCGGAGCGAATGCTGCTGAGGCGAAGTTCCCTCGCAAGTTGAGCACCGCCGTGAACAGAGAGATCGCACCGTAGAAAAAGAGCTGTGGAGCAAAAAGTCGCAACAGCTCTGTTGCCAACTCACGTTGGGCAACCGCATAGCCATGATGATTGGCGATCGTGTACAGGCCAATGATCGCTGGTGCCAATAGCTCGAAGATAACCGTCGCGATCAACAGACCAGCGATACCGAGAGTCAATATCGTTGCCTGCGACTTTGCCCCCAGACGACGTCCCGCAACACTGAAACGGGCAGAGAGGACGGGCAGCAATGTAGACGAGATTATGCCCCCCAATAGCAGGTCATACAGCATATTTGGCGTATTATTGCCCAGGTTGTAGGCATCTGCCAATGGGCGTACCCCAAGTACTACAGCGAGCGCTACCAGCCGAACCAGCCCAGTCAACCGGGAGGTAAGGGTCCCGGCCGCCAGAAGTGCAGCATTTTGGCTCGCCGACTCACGGGTTCCAAACAGCAGTCTCTTGAGTTGTGCAAACACTAGTCGCTCGTCTTCTTGCGGTGATGGCGCGCGGTGCGAACCCACCACGAGACCAAAACCAGCGCCGCCCCTACCGTCAGGACGACTCCCACAGTCGAGAATCCGGTCGAATGGACCGTAAGGTTGCTGGTAACGAGCACCGCTCCATTTGGTGCTGACACCACCGCTGAAGCCGCAAAGGTTCCAAGCGCCTTCACTACCACAGGCAGCGATACGGTGGCAGTTCCGCGGCGCAACTTAATAACCCGTCTTGATCCCTTTGGGAAGGTGATCTCCGATGAGCGAATCGAGAGCTGCACTCCAATAGGAAACGGCAACTTCGATGACAACGTTAGCGGCACAGAGACGCTGTGAGAGGTCAAGGTAATGGTCTTCGACCCCACGAGTTGCACCTGTGCTAGAAGTCCACGCTCCTGCTGGTCCAACAGCGATATCGCACGCTGACCGATCGCCTTATTGCCAGAGGTTGCTAGTTGAGCAAGACCGACCAAACCCTCTAGTCCGGATCGCGAGCCGGTGTCCGCTGAGGCGAGTGCACCGAGGCGAGTAAGCCCTTGACGCACTGCCTTTGACGTAATCGTACAGTGCCTCTTTGGCGCCGAGGCTAGGCGAAGATCAGATTGAGAGATATGGCTACTGGGCAGTGTGGCCGCTGTTGCTACCGTCATCATGCTAAAGATAGGAGTCCCCTGAAGTCGCTCTAGTACCGTCGTAGCCCCCGCTACCTGGGCGGCTGTGGTGAGATCGATCTCCATCGTCGCCACTCGCCCACTTTGTGCTGGGGCCTGAAAATAGAACTGCGCAAGATCAGCGAGCAGACGTTGATAGCCTCCAGGTGTGTTTGCGCCAGCAAACTCGGCACTCAATTGCCTACTAGATCCCAAAACTGTCAATCCCAAGCCGTGGACATACGCTGGATCAGAGACCGAGAGGACGGAGGCGAGCTGGCTCAGAACACCATCAGGCACCACGGTAGTGTTGATCTTGTCGCGACGGAGTTCACCCAGCTCAAGGCGCGTTGGAGCCTGGGCGAATACGGCGGTTCTCGATGCTGTACCGTTAATCTGGCCGGAAAGCTTGAGCCGCGACTCCAGACCGATCAGCGGAGATACGACGAGATTGGCACAGTTTGGCGCTAGCACTGCATATGGCGAGAGGATACGCTGATGCAGGCTGGCGGACCCCAACAATCTGGCATACCCTTTCTGGGTGGCTATCGACGTTCCAACCGACCCAGCCAACGAGATCGTCGTCGCCGCCGTCGAGCTCGACAACCGTGACAATGCAGCCCTAAGCTGCTTGGAGGGTGTGGACAGTTGCATCCGCAATATAGGTGCCACACCAAGCGGTGTAGTTATGGAACTGCTCGATGGGAAATACGGAACCCCGACTATGACTTGGCTTAGCGTCACTCCAGTCTGGCTACTAGCAAGCCGGAGCTCTACTGGGTAGACGCCAGCACAGGCAGCACCACAAGATATGGCGGAAAAGATGTGAGAACTGAGTCGATAGCCATGCGGAGTTGCGAGGAAGGCTAAAGAATGTGGTCGAGACAGTGCCAGAGGAGATCCACTCGGACCCGATCGAAGCGTCTGGCTAAGTTGATACCTCGAGGAGGTGCTCGGGTAGACCACCAGGAACGCCTCCACACCAGAAGATCGCCCCGACCAAGAAAAATCGACTGAGATCGGCTTGGCGCCAATCTGCACTCCGACATCGTTGGTCAACCTAAGCGTACCCTTTGAGGAGGCAAGCTGCCCCTCCACCCGTGGCACGAGCAACAACAAGACCAGGGTAATAATGGGAACGCTACGACGGAGCAGGCTCAAAAATTGAGATACCCTCCGCCTGTAACTCGAAACCGAGCTTGAGGTAGAGCCTGAGGGCATTCTCGTTACGCTGTTGTGTATTGACTCCAACTCGCCGTGTTCTCCACCTCTTGGCCCAACGTAATCCGTCGACGATAAGCCGGGTCGCGAATCCGCGCCCCTGCCAGTGAGGATCTACCGCAATCCTCTGGAGATAACCCTCACCGCCACCTAGGCCAAAGATAGCGTAGCCCGCAAGAACATCAGAGTCGCCTACCGTCATAACCCTAAACCGACTTCTTGGTGTAGCCGCAACCGCCTCCGAGAGCGCAAGTGGGTTCATGGCCCAAAATGGCTCAAAACAAGCGTTATCAACGCGGATAACCTCGTCCACGTGCAGCGAGCTCGCTCGCTGAAGTCGAGCTGAGCCAGCGGACTCTGGAACCTTAGGTAGGTTCAGCGTACTCCTGCGAAAAAGCACATGGAGCCGGTCAACCTCCTGAAAGCCAGAGTCAAGCAGCACCGCCTTCTGGGTGACCCCTGTGGCTTGAACCAAAAAACGTGAGTATCCCATCTCCCTTCCGACGGCCATCGCACGCATCAGGATCTCTGGGTTACGGACCCAGACCTGTGGTGGCACCGTAACTAGCACCGCCTGCAAATTCCCATACCACGGCGAATATCGAACCTGGATACCACCGACACTTCTCAGCGCAGCCAACTAGCGTCAACGGTCCTTTCTTGAGTTGTCACCATACTTTGGACTCTTCATGCAAACCCTAGTTGCCGACATCGAATTGGCTGCAAAACTCTCTGCGCCGCCTGTTGAAAGCCAACCGGTAGCATGTGGGTATGACCGTTCTGTTCGGCACCCATCCCGAATACCTCGAACATGACACCGGTCTCTATCACCCGGAATCAGCGAGTCGGCTTGAGGTTATCACGTCGGTCCTTGACCGTTTTGGAGACGGTATAGTTCGGTTTCAACCAACACCAGCGAGCGCCGCTGCCGTCACTGGAGTCCACAACGGGTCCCATGTCGCGGAGATCCGTCAGCTCTGTCTTATGGGAGGCGGACCTATCGACGCCGATACTCAAGTCGGATATCAGTCCTACGATATCGCCCTACTTGCAGCCGGCGCTGGGCTTGATGCAATAGCTCGTCTTCAGCGAGGAGAGGGCGATGCAGCCTTTGTTGCCGTGCGCCCTCCAGGACACCATGCCACCGCAGACACATCGATGGGATTTTGCCTCTTCAACAATATCGCCATTGCCGCGAAGACACTCGTAGACCAGGGTGAACGGGTCCTAATAGTCGACATCGATGCTCACCACGGCAACGGCACTCAGGATATCTTTTACGGTGAACAGTCGGTGCTCTATGTGTCGATTCACCAACACCCCCTATATCCAGGCACCGGCAGGGTCTCTGATGTTGGAGTGAGCAGGGGGGTGGGGCTGACCATCAACATCCCGTTGCCACCGCGTACTAGCGGACAGACGGCGTTGGCTGCTCTTGAATCTATCGCTAGCTCTAGCATCACCTCCTTTGAGCCAACTTGGATGTTGATATCAGCCGGATTTGATGGACATAGAGCCGATCCACTTACCGACCTTGGCTACAGCAGTGATGATTTTTTTAACTTTACGAGATGGGCACTCCAGTATGTGCCAAAGCAAAGAACCGTCGCCTTTCTCGAGGGAGGTTATGACCTCGCCGCTCTCGCAGAATCCACCGTGGCAGCCATCGAGGCACTTCTCGGCGCCTCAAGAAAGCCAGACCAGCTGGTGCCAGCAGGAAGCGTCGACAAGGAGCTAATAGCAGCGCTTTCCAGGATGCGATCCGCCGCACTCCGCCATCACGACATCGACCCGCCTTCCCACTAGCTCTATCCCAGTTAAGCTGAGCTGTTCGCCACCCACGTTAGGAAGGTACTTTTGGTGATCCCCAATCGTTTTGCGCCAACTATTCGAGAACTAAAGCCGGTAGTCGAACGGTTCGCCGAGCGTGGCTTTCACCTCTATCTCGTAGGAGGCATAGTTCGCGACCTCCTCCTTGGCCCAACCACATCGGACGTCTCCGACGTCGACCTCACCACTGATGCTGAACCAAATGAGATATTGACAACGCTAGCGGGTATGGTTCACTCCATCAACCGAGCTGGAGAACGATTCGGCACCATCGCTTGTTCCCTAGGCTCCACTCGACTCGAGATCACAACTCACCGAGCCGAAGCCTATGCGACTACTAGCCGCAAACCTGAGGTCCGATTCTCAACCTCGCTCGCCGATGACCTCGCTCGCCGCGACTTCACCATTAACGCAATCGCAATTGAATTAACCGCTACGGAACCACTCCTTATCGACCCCTACAACGGTGTAGCCGACCTGGTGGCGCGCCGTCTCGCCACACCTCTCTCCGCTGATATCTCGTTTGGCGAAGATCCGCTCCGTATGCTGAGGGCCGCTCGCTTCATCGCCCGCTTTGACCTTACCCCAGCGGAAGGAATGATCGTCGCTATCGAAAAACTCGCTCCCCGCCTGGACATCCTCTCGCGCGAACGCATCCGGGATGAACTCAGTCGACTCTTGATACTTCCCGACCCGACCAAGGGTCTGCAGCTACTGGTCGACACACCGTTGGCGATCAACTTTCTACCCGCGCTCGCGAGCCTACGTCTAGAACAGGATCCAGTTCATCACCACAAGGACGTCCTCGCGCACACCATCGCCGTGGTGCAGAAATGTTCTCCCCGCCTTCGCTTGCGGCTTGCAGCCCTCCTGCACGACATCGCGAAACCAAAAACACGAGCCATCGGGCCAGACGGTGTGACCTTCCACTTTCATGACGTTGTGGGCGCCCGGATGGCTACCTCTATCCTCACAGAGCTCCGATATCCGAAGGATCTCATTGGGGATGTCTCTAAGCTCGTAGGACTTCACCTGCGTTTTCATGGCTACGATGCCGGTTGGACCGACTCTGCCGTTCGCCGCTATGTTCGCGATGCCGGAGATCTCTACGAAGACCTCAATGAGCTGACCGTCTGCGACGCCACCACTCGCAATCAGTACAAACTCCTGGCAATGGCCCGCCGAATGGATGAGTTCAAGCTGCGCGTAAAACGACTCCAGGAAGCCGACGCCCTCGCCTCACTTCGACCAGCCCTCGACGGTACAGAGATCATGACTCTCCTGCAGATACCTCCGTCTAAGCCGGTAGGACGGGCGTTGGCTTTCCTCATGGAGACGGAACTCGAGGAGGGGCCGATATCAAAAGAAGAGGCTATCAGGCGAGTCCTCGCCTGGTGGGAACAGCAGTCTCACAAGCTTTAACGCAGCCAACGTACCTTCATCCACAACCTTATGCACAGCTGTGTACAACCCTCATGCTTAACCTAGATACAACCTTCACTTAAGACTCGAACCCGGGATCGACAATCGACGACGCGATACGGTGAAGGTCACCCAGATCAGCAAAATCAAGACGCACCACCCCTGCACCAGACTTCTTGACCTCGATTGAGACCGAAGTCAACAACGACTCAGAGAGCAGTCGCTCAACCTCGAGCACTACCGCCGGTCGAAGATTCGAACCGGTGGAACTCTTGATCTTTGCCATAACCGGCGGAGACCCGGACTCCTCTTCATCAACTCCGGCCAGCGTCTGTCTAACTAGCTCCTCCGCCTCTCTAACGCTAAGACCGCCATCAACAATGCTGTCGGCCAACCTCTCCTGTAGCTTCCGATCCGGAGAAGCAAGCAAGGCCCTGGCATGACCTGCAGACAACGTACCATCAACCACCCGACGTTGAACACTTGAAGGGAGCTGGAGTAGTCGCAACGTATTCGAAATCGCCGCACGACTCTTACCCACTCGCTGGGCCACAGCATCATGAGTGAGTCCGAAATCATCGATTAGCTGTCGATACGCTGCCGCCTCTTCAAGCGCATTCAGGTCCTCGCGGTGCAGATTCTCAACCACTGCCGCTTGAAGCGACGCCAGGTCATCCCTGTCCTGAATAACCGCCGGGATGGTCGTAAGCCCTGCGCGCTGAGCGGCCTGCCAACGACGCTCCCCAGCCACGAGTTCAAACCCGTCATCCTGTCTTCGAACAAGAATAGGTTGCAATACCCCAAGTTCAGAGATCGACGCCGCCAGTGCCGCCAGACCCTCATCGGAAAACACCTTGCGGGGTTGAAATCGATTAGGGTGAATCATCCCGATAGGAATCTCCTGGAGCCCCTCTGCATACCTCTCATTGGGAACCGGGATGAGTGCCCCTAACCCCTTCCCGAGTCCAGACTGTCTAACCACCAACGACCTCTTTCGCTAAATGCCGATAAGCAATGGCTCCTCTAGAACCAGAGTCAAACACCGTGATTGGCTTACCAAACGATGGCGCTTCAGACAATCGTACCGTGCGCGGAATTATAGTACTACAGACCTTGTCACCGCAGTACTCACGTACCTCGCGTACAACCTGCTCAGCTAAGTTGGTCCGAGCATCGTACATCGTCATGACCACGTAATCTATGGTGAGTTCGGGGTTTAAAGACGCTTGAATTAGTCCAACGTTCCGAAAAAGCTGGGACAGACCTTCGAGGGCGTAATACTCACACTGAATTGGAACCATAACAGCATTTGCCGCCGAAAGTGCGTTAATAGTGAGCAAACCCAAGGAAGGAGGACAGTCAATGATGACGTAGTCAAAGTCATCACGAACCCCATCCAATGACCTTCGAAGTCTGAGCTCGCGAGAGAAAGCCGAAACCAGTTCGATCTCCGCCCCCGCGAGATCTATAGTGGCTGGGCATAAGAATAGATTAGCCACAATGGTAGCCTCTATCACGTTCTCAATCGGCTCATCCTTCATGAGCACGTCGTATACCGAGTGTTCTAACTCACGTGGACTTACCCCCAGACCTGTGGTTGCATTGCCCTGAGGATCCAGATCCAGGACTAGAACACGACGCCCCAGCTCAGCCAACGATGCGGAGAGGTTTACCGCAGTGGTCGTCTTCCCTACCCCACCCTTCTGATTAGCCAAAGCGATGACCCTTGCTCCATGACTCACAATTACATCCTTTCCCGCGAGCGAAATTCGATTCCCACTGCTGTTTCACGTGAAACCTAGATCAAGACTCTCGCTTTTGTTTCACGTGAAACACACATGGCGAACTCTCATCCCAACCCTAGCATGATCGCCCCTCCGCTACATCCCGACCGACAACGGGAAGTCAACAACATAGGGCAGTTAAGCATCCTGTAGCCAATATCGAAGCCACAAACACATGCTTTAATCGAAACCAACTATTACTACGGCGGTAAAACCACAACCAGGAGCACGAACTCCTGAAGAACGAGCCACTCCATCAACCTGAGCTCCAATGGAAATCGTTGACATCCCCTACGCCAGAGGTACTCAACCAACACCAACCGCCTAGCTA
>DAHZQE010000523.1:0-4378 GCA_027409005.1 Ferrimicrobium sp.
CAGCTACTGGCTTATCCTCGCCATAAAAAAGCACAAGACCATAGTAGAGCTGAGCACTAGCGTCATAGGCGCCAAGTTGCGCGGCATGAGCAAGCATGCTGATCGAATCAGCCTTGGCACTCTTGGTTTTGGCCAGGTTGAAGTCTATCCAACCCAGATAGGCGAGCGCGGTAGGGTCAGATGGATAGGTGGCCAGGACACGGTCAAATTCGGCACGGGCCTGTGTCACAGCCCCCAACCCTGCGAGTGCCTCGCCAGACGCGAGCTCTTTGGTAAGGCTCGGCGACGAGGAGGAGCTAGGCCGAGTCAGTAGTAACGTACCCAAAGCGCCAACTCCCACCAAGATCAGCGCAGCTCCAATCTGAGCAAACCGACGAGAGAAGAGTGGTTTGCGGATTGGCTTGCCACTCGAGCTGGCCGACACGGTGCCCTCACCGTTCTCCCTCGCCGAGGCATCTACCGCGCGTCTAGCATCACCACCGTCGCTGGAATCGAGTTTCATCTCAGCTAGCTCGCTGGCGGCGAACGGCGAACGGCGACCGTCCTCGACCGAGAGCGAAACCATGGGAGCAGGCGAGGCGCCAATCAGCGCTCTTGTCTGACTCCTGGGCTTTGGTGATCGTGAGGAGAGACTCTTGTAGACCTCATAAGCAAGGACCAACCCCACGACGATCGGCAGGAGCCAAAGGAACAGGCCCACGCCGTTTGCAGGGGGAGCCATCAAGATGGTGTCACCGTAGCTCGCCACCAGTGAGTCGATAATCTCCTGGTTGGATGCGCCTGCGTGGACCTCATGATCGATGTAGGATGCGATTGAGTACGACGAAGCGCTTTTGGAGTTGTAGACCGCAAGATTACCGCAGGAAGGGCAACGAACCTCCTTCTCGAGAGCGACGATGCGGGCGGATGCACTAGCAGAAGGCGTACGGACTACCGCATAACCAACTGAAGCCAGTGCAATCGCAAACAGGATGATCCATGCAAGAAGGGCGCGACTTGGGCGCTTGGTCGGTGTTGTCATCAGTACCCCTTCTCCTGCGCGAGCGTCACCAATGCGTCGATGATTCGAACCGTCGTCGGACCCACGACCTTAGCCAGGACTATCCCATTCGGCGCAACTAAATAGCTCTCAGGGGGGGCTGATACTCCCCAGCGAAGCGAGTTTGTCCCCGATGGATCTTGTATAACTGGGAACCGGGCATGATAGAGAGACAAGAAATGTCTGGCCGGTCCCGGGCTATCGTCATAGTCCACCCCGAGCACTGACACGGTAGTACCCCGCGCAAGCTTCGCAATCTGCGCCTCTTCGGTAGCACAACTCGAACACCAACTAGCGAAGTAGTTGACGAGGACAAAATGGCCACGGAACTGGCGCAATGACAACGTCTTAGCTGAGTAAAGCGACTGTCCACTCAATGCAGGAGCCTGTCTATAAAGCAGCGGCGAGGGAGAGACCTGATCGACTGCAGGTCGTGTTTGAGCTGCTATGACGGCAAAATAAACACTGGCAGCTAGGATCAGGGCACCAACCGTGGTCAACACCGGACGGCGGCGAACAGCTAGCAAAATAGCACTCACACCTTAACCTCGACGGCCAAATCTGGGGAGGATGTCCGCTCTCTTCGTCTTCTATTTTGTTCACGGATGCCAAAGACACTCAACAGGCCGCCGAGCACCATAACGCCTGCACCAGCCCACAACCAGAAGATCAGCGGTTGCACGACAATCCCCAACGTGATCGTACCCTTGACGGTTGTAGGGGCAGAATCGATCGTCAAATAGACGTCGCGAGTCAGCCCCACATTCACCGCTGGAGTACCGACTGCAGCGGCATAGGTCCCGAACTGGGTGATCGCTGGATGGTAAGTCTTGCCTCCATTGACGACCACGTTCGCCTCGAAGGAGGTCTTTGCAGGGGTGACCACGGTCTCCACCCCTTTATAGGTTAAGGTCTGACCATAGACATGGACGGTCTGACCGGGGACCATCTTGACTGAACCTTGGTGTCCAAAAGTCGTCGCTGAGGCCATTCCAACGGCTATGATCGCCAGCCCAATGTGAGTTAGCATGCCCGCCGAGGAGCGAGATACGATCGCGGATATGCGACGACCCGAGGCGCGCGAGAGGTTCCCATAGATGATGATCACCGATGATACAATCACAAAGGTTGCTAACGCGTACGCACCCAACGTAGCCATCGCCGTCACTCCGGCAAAGGCTGAGATCGCTAGAACAGCCACCGCCGCAGCGCCAGGCAACAGTAGTCGTTGCCCGAGTAGCTCGGCACTAGTTTTACGCCAGTTCAACCAAGGACCAATGGCCATCACTGCCAGGAGAACGAGGCAAAGCGGTATCACAAAAGAATTGAAGAATGGAGCGCCGACATCAACGGTCTGGTGCTCGAAGTAATGCGCAAACAGCGGGTATACCGTTCCCGCGAGTACGATCAGCGTGAGTAGTCCAAAGATTGCGTTGTTGATCAGCAACGACCCAGGTCTGGACAACAACGCGAATCGGGGCTGCCCCATCAATCGATCTGCAGCAAAGATCGAAAGCCCAATCTCAAAGACCACAATCGCAACGAAGAATAGAATGAGCACCGTGCCAAGGCTCGAGTCCGAGAATGCATGGACCGACTGAAGTACACCCGACCTAGTGAAATAGGTGCCGAGAATAGTCAGGGCAAAGGCGGCAGCTACTAAAGAGTAGCTGGCAACTCCCATCCGTTTACGACGGCGGTCTATGAGCACAGAATGAATGAAGGCGATACCACACAGCCAAGGGAGCAGCGCTGAGTTCTCCACCGGGTCCCAAGCCCAATACCCTCCCCAGCCAAGCACCTGATACGACCACCATGCCCCCAGGACTATGCCTATGGTCAAGAATACCCAGGTGATAAGGGACCAGTTGCGCACTCTCAGTATCCAGTCACCATTGAGACGTCCAGTGATCAACGCTGCCGACATCAGTGCAAATGGAACACTCATACCGACAAAACCCATGTACAAGATCGGAGGATGAACGGCAACCAATGGGTAGTCCTGCAGCAACGGATTAGGACCCCTCCCGTCCGCCGGAATCACTCCAACCGTCGTGATGAATGGACTGGCGGCGAAGAGTAAGACGCCCGAGAAGTAGCTGAAAACAACTCCAAGAATCCCAAGTGCCACCGACCCGGTTCGTCGATCAGCCTCGTGTCGCATCGCGAAGATGAGCAACGCTATGTAGAGCCCCTGGACGATTGCCCATAAGAGCAACGATCCTTGAAGCGCCGACCACATTCCAGTAATCGAGAATAGAAGCGGAGTTTCTTTGGAGTTGTTGGCGACAACGTAGGCTAGCGAGAAGTCATGAGTGACCAACGCCTGTTCCATCGCAATCGTAGCAACTATCGTTCCACAAAAACCAACCAGCAACAGTGTTCGCGAACCTGACATCAGGCGATCACTGTGCCGAGCAGCACCGTAAAAGGAGGTAAAGGTTCCTGCGAGACCGAAAACAAAGGCGAGGACAAGCCCTGCCGACCCAAGTGCCGCGTCGAACATCAGCCTTGGGTTCCTCCTGGTTTGGCGATTCGCGTAGGATGCTCGGCCACATAGTTGGAACTGTGTTTGACCTCGATCAGACTTGAGACGAAAACATTGCCCTGGAAGTGTCCCTGAATCACGACCGGGATACTGGGTTGGAATAGCTGCGGCGGATTCCCAATCTCAGTAACACGATCCTCAGAGTGGTTGAAGCGGATAGTGAAGTCCACCCCAGCAGGGGTAGGATCCACCGAACCGGGGACCACGACACCCTCCATACGAAAGCTTTGAGTGCCGAGCTTTGCACGTGCGGCGTTGGCCTGCTGTACGGTCAGAAAATACTCCAGCGAGTTGGTGGCTCCCTTGAATAGCACGAACCCTAGAGCCACAAATATAACAGCCAAGACCACGAGCGATCTGATTAACTTGGCTCGTGACCGTCCTGGACCCTCGACCGTCTTCCACTCTGAAAACTCCTCGTCGGCTAACGTCATCTAGGCGTCCTCTGTCAGTCCATCGTGGGACACCTCGTTGGCTAGCATCTGCGTGAGTCGAAGCTTAACCTGACGCGAGCGCACCCCAAGAAAAATGGCATAGCCGCCCAAGGAACAGGTAACCGCCGTATAGCCAGCCTCTACATAGGGATTCATATCCTCACCTCTTCAGCTGCCAATCGCTCGTGAATAGCTCTTTCAACCTCAAGGTCGACGAGTTGGGCCTGTCGCTTCGAGGTCTCGAACCGGGTCCAGACCATCCATACATAAGCAAGAGTAAATGCAACAAAACCAAGCAAAAGTGTCCACGCCATCGAGCCATGCACCTCTACGTTCATGCTTGGGTTTAATACCGAT
>DAHZQE010000525.1:0-4679 GCA_027409005.1 Ferrimicrobium sp.
GGTGCGCCTTGCTCGTACCAATCTCACCGAGTTGGGCCGACAAGCACAATGCGGAGCGTCGGCTCATGTTGGAGATGGAGTTCCGCACCTCCCGTCAGGCGTTTATCGAGATCCCCTGCCAGATCGTGAAGGGTGCTCGCCAGGTCCGCTGGCGTATCCTCGCCTGGAACCCCTGGCTAGGGTTGTTCCTCCGCCTCGACGCGGCCCTTTAGGTAGTCACAGTTCTTCCCTGCGCTAGGCCTCTGGCAAAGCCATGCCCAAGAACGACTCAGCCAGGCTGAAGATCCCCCGCAATCACGTTCGCACACTATGATCTAGCCCTACTAGCACCCTGGCGGCCCATCTCAACGTCTCGAGAGCCCGATCCTGCCTTCGATGGGACCCCTCGGGCACCACAACAGCTCCCCCGAGCGGAGGACCGTCTCTCTTCGCTTGTTTTAGGGCTAATTGGGTGTCAAGAGCTCATAGGTACGGGTAAAGGCAGGTAGCGAGCTGGACTCAGCTATGGCCATCTCGATCGGCGCAGTGAGGGCTTGGAGCTCTCCGAGCTCTGCGTCAGTGACTGCGTCGAACAGCGTCGCCATTAAGAGGTTTGTGCGTAGCTCCAATTCGCTTCGGAAAGCTCTTCCTTCTGGCGTGATGTTTAGGTCCTGGTCGATCAGGCCCCTTGCTATCAGCTCTTCGGAGCCTTCCATCCACTCAGCATCGGTATATCCACGCGATTTCTGTGCAGCCGAGCGTTCCTCAGCTCCGATGGCGACCATCAGAATGTGTGCCTGACATCCACCAATTTGGTTGACGGCTAGAAGGTTGTTGTGACAATCGCCACGATACTCGCGGATGAGGGTCGCCGCATGGAAGAGCTTCGATACTGGGTCATCTAGTGGTTGCACCGACAGGTTTGCTGCGTAGAGGGGATGTCCAGAGGTATCACCGTTGTTTGCAGCCTTATCCGCGATCTGGCCGGCTCTGACTACAACCTCTTGATCTGGTGCTAGCGGTGATTGGTCCATGATTCGGTCCCAGGCGGCCATGAGGCCGTGAAAACGAGCCTCGACAAACTGATCCGGTGTGGCGGTCTCCCAAACGCTAGGGATGGCGGCGGCGACGTTACGGCCTGCAAAACTGTAAAAAACCGCGGTAACTATCCCGGGCTCAACTCTACCCAGAGGAGCTGCCCTGCCGCCGAAGTATCGAGCCCAGGAATCGGCAACGCCAAGTTGCTTGTAACTTGCACGACATTCTTTTGCGAAATAGGTGAGATCATGTAGACTCTCCAGTTGGGCCCAGGTCTGCAGCGCGCTTGCAAGTCGTTCATTACGATCCATGCTGCCTACGCTAGCAGCCAATGTCGGACATGGGCAGCGATCTTGGATTCTGAGTTGGTATTGAGCAGTGGTTGCAGGTGTGTTTCGATATCCTGGGTACATGCCTATATACAGTCTTGGTGGTCAAGTTCCAGAGATTGCCTCTACGGCCTTCGTACACCCAGATGCGGTGATTATCGGTTCGGTGGTGATTGGAGAGCAGGCTTCGGTATGGCCAAAGGCTGTCTTGCGCGGAGACTATGGGCGAATTGAAGTAGGAGATCGGACCTCCATTCAGGATGGTAGCGTCATTCACGCCACCGCAGAGTTGCCGACGGTGGTGGGAGCCGAGTGCGTCGTTGGCCATCTGGTACACCTTGAGGGCTGCATAGTTGAGGACCACTGCCTGATTGGTTCCGCATCTGTGGTACTCCACCGTGTGCGTGTCCATGAACACGCGCTGGTAGGTGCAAACGCAATGGTCACCAACGACACCGTAGTTCCATCGTTTGCGATGGCTCTTGGTGTTCCAGCTACGATTTTCCCAGATCGGGTGTCAAAGGGAGCTTTTGCCCAAGCGGTCGCACTCTATGTTGCCAACGGTCAGCGCTACCGGAGCGAGCTAGTTCGTTTGGCCTAGCCAGCCTTGCTGTAGGTTCGAAGCTAGCCTCCGCCATTAGCACGGAGCGGCTCGACTGTTTCGTCTAGCACATACTGGTAGATGGACATAACGGCTCACACCAGCGAGCTGTATGAGCGGTCAGCGACAGGGTTGTTGCTTTGGCGGCCGAGTTCTAGTTCGTGCGAAGGGCGGTTGCAATCCGACGCCCGGCGAGGTTATGCACTTCAATTGGATGATCGAAGGCTTGAGTTAGCGTCTCAGAGGTTAGTACGTCGTCACTGCTGCCGTACCACTGCCCGCTTTCGCTCATGAGCAATGCATGAGTTATAGAAGGAGGCAGGTCTTCGAGATGGTGAGCGACCATGGCCAAGGCTCCATCTTGATGATGTTCATCAAGGATTCGTTCGAGTGCCTCTATCATCTGCTCTCTGGCCACTAGATCAAGATGTGAGGTAGGTTCATCAAGAACGGTTAGGCGAGGTGTCCCACTGAAGGCACGAGCGAGCATGACGCGCTGTCGTTGCCCGGTGGAGAGCGAATCTAGTGTGCGTCTGCCGAAGTTGGCCAGACCCACGAGGGTCAGAAGATGGTTGGCCTCCGCGTGATCGTCGTCGTCGAGCTCAAACCATTCGCTGCGGAGGCCAGAGAACTTTCCAAGGGCCACAACTTCGAGTGCAGTCATATCCGGCGACAGCCGCGTTATGAGCTCGTCAGAGAAGTATCCGATCTTTGGACGGAGTGCCCTGATGTCGGTGTTGCGTACGTCGATACCCAAGAGTTCCAGGGTTCCCCTGCTGAGCCGAAGGCGTCCGGCTAGCACCATGGCAAGCGAGGTTTTCCCAATGCCGTTAGGTCCCAAGATGGCTAGTCGTTGACTCGTATGAACCGTGGCTCTAAGGCCGCTAAAGACTGTTGTTTCACCGCGAACTAATTGAGCATTTTCCATGCGAATCAATGCGGTGTCGGTGGGCGCGTTCATAGTGTTATAGAGGCTATGGCGACAAGTGCGACAACCAGGCAGTTGAACTGGCGTCGATGGGTCGAGATCTTCTGAATTATTGGACTGGGCATAGCGATGTCCCATGGTGAATAATAGCAATAAAGATGAGTTTCGAGATACTTGAGTCCGCCGGGGTGGTTGACAAGAGCGTTGGCTTTGGCACTGTCTCGAAGCCAGGAGAGGAGGTGGCGGATAAAAAGCAGTCAGATATCGTGGACGGGCCATGAGTACCACCCAAAGGACAATACTGCTATAGCGGCTGGGTGGATACGGATCGTAGTACGCTGCTGGTGAGAGGATGTCTGGTGCCGAGATTGCCTTGTTCAACGTCATGCGGGAGATCGGATTGCCGGTCAAAATTAGTTTTAAGGCCATCGAGGGAATTACCGATACAGTTCGCGAGGGGTTGGTGTAATGCAGCGATCAAGTTCACTCAATATAGGCGTGCTGGGCAATAGTGGTGATACCGCGCTCGCGAGCCTTCTGGAACAACTAATGATAGCAACTGGTGCAATGGGCGTTATGGTGGCGCGCAAGCTCGAGTCGAAGTACATGATCGAGAGGGTTCGGGTAGTTCCAAGGATTCTGCGCGAGGGCGATATTATCGAATTCGAGAATGCTGTGGATCTTTCGGGTCCTGTGCCTGCCGATGCTGATGGCCCTGGGCGAATTTTCTCTGACTACATTGGGTTCTCGCCGTTGGCATCATTCTATCTAGTTCCATTTGAGGCGACGAGAGACGGAAACCTCACGACGGTTATCTTCTCGAATCGTGAGCTACGCTGCCCTAGGACTACTCTGATCGCTCTATGTAGGATGATAGAGATCACGATGAGTATGGGAGTTGACTACGAGCGACAGGTTCGCTCATTGGCCGACCAGCTTGCGATTTTAGGAGAACAGGCGTCGAATGATCCTCTCACTCAGTTGCTCAACAGACGCGGCTTCCTAGAGGTACTCCAACGTGAAGCGAGTCGGCTCGCCCGCAATCCAGCACCTATGGCGATCTTGCTTTTTGACCTCGATGGACTCAAGTCAGTTAACGATCTCTACGGTCATGAGGCGGGCGACGATTACCTGATCAAGTTCGCAAGGACATTACGAGATAATTTACGTGCGATGGATGTTGTTGGTCGTCTCGGTGGTGATGAGTTTGCTCTCCTTGCACCGCAGACCGATAGAGCTAACGCTGAAGAGTTAGCGCGCCGTCTAAGGCGACTCTTCGATGCGCGCCGGCTTCCGGTCTCTATTGGAGTTGCTGCATCCGAGGGCGCGAACATGTCTTTAGCCGCCTTGCTTTCCCAGGCCGATCAGGCGATGTATGCCGATAAGGCACAACGCAAGGAGGCGACGGGCACCCAGGAACGATTGACGCACGCTCCTCTACGAGCCTCTCGCAGCTCAATTTAGGAGAGCAAGCTAGACCAAAGTCAGCACAACCAAGGCATTCACCAACCAAGGCATTCACAACCGACATGCTCTCAACCGGTTCCGGCGCAGGCCCCAATTAGTCCGCCGACACCAGTGTTCTCGCTCTACGAGTTGACCACCGCGTAGCCATGGTGGCTATGTTAGCAGAAAGTGCCCCGACCCGCAAGGAACGATAGACCACAGTCGTGGACTAAGTTACCTTAGGAGCCCCGAAGTAGCCGAAAGGACGTTAGCGATGCCATCCGTAAGAGCACTTGTTGTCCGAGAGTCTAGCGATCAACCCACACTCGCTATTGAAGAACTCGATAACTCAGACTTC
>DAHZQE010000526.1:0-5915 GCA_027409005.1 Ferrimicrobium sp.
GCCGATGCCGAGCCCGGGATCCCCTCCTCCAATCCCGACGACTTCTTCCGGTTCGACTTGCGTCTGCTGCTGTCACGTGGCGCCTGATTCGGGCTGGTCTCTGCACTCGCCGCAGAAGACTGGCCCGAGCTGGACATATCCGCTACGGCAGCACTTCGCGTACTCCTCCTCCGATTCTCGGTATGGGTGGTCGACGTGGCTGCTTCAGGCTCAGGACCTCGAGCTCGCTTGCTCTTCCTACTAGGCGCGGCGGGTTGTGCTGTGTCGGCGGGATCTTTTCGCTTTCTAGACGGAGGTTCGGCGGCGTTCGTGGGGGTGTTGGCGGTGGCGTTGGTCTCCGGATTGAGCCTCGCCGATGAGCGGGTTGCACTGGGCATGATAGTATGAGTAGGATGTTCGTTGCATGTGATTGTCAATTGGAAAACAGGCAGCTGCAGATAAGTCTGAGATCGAGAGGCCCCACAAGTAGTGAGCCGGCGTGCCTGAGGTGTGATTGATCTTGTGGGAGAGGGAAGGCGTAGATGGAGGGGGGACGAGGTGTAAAGGAAGGCGAGATCGGCGAGAAAGGCGCCGCTGGAAATGGGCTCGTGAATGCCAGCGTCGAGGCGTGTGTGCGCGGACGGAGGACGTACCGAAGAGTGTTTAGCGCAGCAGCATCGTCAGACCGTGGCATTTCTGTTCATCGTTGCCTTTCCGCATGCAGGTCTGTGCGAAGCGAGTAACTTGACTTCGTTGGCAGATGCGCGCGTGCGTGCCTTTGAAAACTGCGAGGGTGGCAGGTACGAATGTGCGTCGCTCAACGATGGAAGGTGCGAAGGTGAATTGTAGGTTGCACGAAGCTGAGGATGCATCGTTCGTCACGGCGGCTTAAGCGCTGCACACGCCTCGAGATGACTAAGAACCCGGGAACCAACCGCCGACAACCATCAGGGTCGTTTCGCAACTAGTATCACTTTGCAGCCTGTCTGAAGAGTATGGACGCAGTGAATCAAATCAGTAAATTCAGCGATCGACAGTTCAAGGCCACTAGCCATGGACTGAGGAATGATCTCTCAAAGCACCAGAATTCGCCAAGGCTGCGAGAAGTGGCAACGGCCGAATGCAGTGGGGCAGGTAGCAAGACATCAATTCGCTCGCGAATGAGACCCGATCCATCACTCCAATCTGCGCTAATCCTTCCACTCCGTCCTGCCCAACCTCACAATGTCCCCCTGCACCAAGATCCTCACACCCGCCTCCCCCTTCCCCTCCACCGCATCCAGCCCAGCCCTCACAGCTGCCTTGGCAATGACATCCGCATCCTGAGCCCAAAAGTCCTTCAATCTATTTCCGCCCACACTCCCCATGAATCCAGCCAATTTCCTCGCAACCCCTTCCGCCATCCTTGACTCACTCCTATCACCCACGATCAGACCAGGGCGTAGGATGATGCAGTGTTCGAATTGCAGCGCTTTGACTGCTTCTTCCAACTCGCCTTTCATTTTAATATAGGCGTTGATCGAGGAAGGGTTTGCACCATGGCCAGAAATGAGTACGTAGGCTTTTGTGCCGGCGGCTTTGGCTGCTTTAGCTAGGTCGAGGTTGAGGTTCAGGTCGATTTTACGTTGCGCTTCGATGCTGCCGGCATTTGCTCTGGTCGTGCCGAGGGAGGAGATGAATAGGGCAGAGTCCTTGGGGTACAGCGAGGGCCAAGTGGTGTGGTCCTGCGCTTTGATAGATTTAACTTTTGGGTTCTCTGGGAGATCTTTGCGGGTGAAGGCGTTGATCAGTGTGACGTTGGGGAGCTGCGTGAGGATGTTGCGGATGTGATTGCCCACGAGGCCGGTGGTGCCCGCAGCTGTTACTGTGGTCATCTTGGCGCGGTTTGATGATTTGATCTGACGTCCCGTGTTATATGGTAGAGAGGCAGTTTCCGGACAGTTATACTCAGCGTTCAATGATCGTTCGCAACCGCTCCCCGTTGCTGCTGTAAGCGCTCAGGCGGACGGCGGCAGACCGACACCCTTATCAATATCCACGAAGCCCAAGGTCTCGTGAAGAGAACGGTGGACGTGTCATGTATCTGCGTCGGCTGTGGCAACAATACTTCGGTCCGCACCGCCCCCCTCGATCTCCTACTGCCACGACTCAGACGGGTCTGCAGAGTGGAGCCGTTGAACGGATGCTTTCGTGATGAGGGAGAAAGCGAAGTCAACAGCTCTTCGCCTCAGACGCCGCCGGGTGGTCCGAGCTTGAGATCTTATCGGGTCGAAATGACGGTGTTGATGGAAGAACATCAAATCTACCGCGTTGCGCGTTGACACGCGACAACATGACAAGCAGATCTGGGCTCGAGCAAGTATTTCGCCGTAGTCCTGGGGATCGTAATCGCATTATAAGGGGCATATACCATATAAACGCACAACACACAGCTTGAGTTCGACACCTCCAGGCCACAGCCTCCTTACCTGCCTGGTGCTTTACCAGTCTACTTGACTGCGCTGGATGCGTCGACGGACATCCGAAGCTGTCCCAGACGTCCAGAGACCTGCCAGGCACATCCAAACGCGTTCTTAATCGCGGTAGGCCCGCAGCGAGCGCACCAAGCGCTGTAGCTACAGTCGGCGTCGTCTTCGATTATCCGGAAGACGATTCTTCTCAGACAGCGAGTCGGGCTTTCACAGCTGTGCTGGAACTGGACTTTGTAAATCAGCATGCTCAATGCGAGAGCTCTGGGCGAGCTCCTGTCGCAGAATAGCGACCAGCGGCTGTGCAAGCGATGGTTTCTGATGACGCCCAATGGCACTCTCCTAGCCCACAGCCAGACGGAAAACCTCAAGGACCTACGCAAAGGAGTCACAGCTGCGGCACTGTCTTGGCAGGAGCAAAATGAGATTGCTCGCCACCTCTCCGGTTCATCTGAGGGCACCGTCGCGACAGCCTCAGCCCACCTGCACACTTTGATCTTCGAATCCGCATCCAAGAACGTTCTGATCCGCAAACTGCAACCACAACTCCTGCTGGTCCTGGAAGGGGGTGTGCCGCCGAGGAAACCATCTTTCGAAGTCCGGATCACAGTCGAGGGGGCAGATGGCCAGCCACTCCGCAGACATGCAGCAGGCGACTCCTCGCCAAGCGCATCAGTGTCCTCAAAAGCGGAGAGCAGCATGAGCACGGCTACCGCAGGTGTGTTGGCACTGCATAGGAGGAAGCTGGATGCGATGGCTGAGGCGATTTTGAACGATTTTGAGCAGACGGGCTTCAAGATGCCTGAGAATGGAGCTGATCAATTATTTTGATCGCGGCAATTATCATCTCACTGGCGAAGGATATAATTGAGAGGCAACAAGACGCCAGACTCCTTGAGCAACGCTTGGAGCGCTAGCATTCAGGCACAAGCGCGACATCGGCGTGGGGTGTGGGGCGAAAGGGCGGGGTGCCCTGCAGGCCTGGGGAAGTACCTCTGAGATGGCCTCCTGACACAAGCATTTCGTGAGGCGCGAAAACGGGTTGCTGCAGGATGCTGAACGAAATAAATTCTCGTCCGGAGACGCCACGTATCAATAGATCTGTGCAGCATCTCCACGCATCCAACGAAAACACGTCCCTGGGCCTGAACAACGGAAGCAATACCTACGTCCTCTGACTAGGCTCCGACTCGATGGCTACAACAAACGGCATACAGGCCCGCCATAAGGTCCTGATCCCTGAGAAAGTCTCGCCTGATGGCCTAGCCTTGCTCCAAGCCTCGCTCGAGGTCCACGAGAGGAAAGGTCTGAGTGGGTCACAGCTCGAGGAAATCATAGGAGACTACGATGCCCTCATCGTCCGCAGCGAAACGAAATGCAACGCAGCTCTTCTAGCAGCCGGCAAGAAGTTGCGTGTCGTTGCCAGAGCTGGGGTGGGTGTCGACAATGTCGATCTCGACGCCGCGACCAAGCTTGGCATTATTGTGGTGAACTCACCTCAAGGCAACATCAATGCAGCCGCTGAGCATACGATTGCACTGCTCATGGCTGTGGCCAGACATGTCGCTGGTGCCTGTGGGAGTCTGAAGGATGGGAAGTGGGAGAGGAGTAGGTATGTCGGTGTCGAGGTAAAAGGGAAGACGCTTGCTATAATCGGTCTTGGCAAAGGTATGTCCTAAAGTTCCCAAGTACTTCAGATGATACTTACGGCTCGCAGTCGGCCTGACGGTCGCCCGTGCGGCGGGTGGCCTTGGCATGGATCTTATCGCCTACGACCCGTATGCCAATCCTTCGCTTGCGGCTTCAGCCAACGTGGACATTGTGCCGACCATGGATGAACTGTTCGAGCGAGCCGACTTCCTAACGATCCATACGCCCATGATCGCATCGACCAAGGGCTTGATAGGCATGTCTGAGCTCTCCAAGATGAAGCCAACGGCTCGGATCCTGAACGTCGCTCGTGGCGGCATTGTCGATGAGAAGGCATTGCTTGAGGCACTCGACAGCGGTGTCATTGCTGGTGCCGGCATTGACGTCTTTACAAGCGAACCGCCGAAGCCCGATGATACCGCCTCCAAGCTCATTGGTAAGTTCCTCGAAACGTATATTGGCCCCGAATCTGACCCCCGAAAGCCCATCCCAAAGTCGTCGCCACACCTCACCTTGGCGCTTCGACCGTCGAAGCTCAAGAGAACGTCTCCATCGATGTATGCACACAAGTGCTGAGCATCCTCTCTGGTCAACTACCACGCTCCGCCGTCAACGCTCCAATCATCCTACCTGAGGAGTACCGCACCCTCCAGCCCTTCGTCACCCTCCTGGAGAAGATGGGCAGCCTCTACACTCAGCACTTCTCACCTTCCAACACTGCACAGCGACTCCGCACGACATTTGACCTGACGTACGAAGGCACGCTAGCCTCAGCCAACACCACCAAACCGCTCTTCGCCGCGTTAGTCAAAGGATTGCTATCGCCCATCTCGACTGCCGAGACCATGAACATCAACATCGTGAACGCCGAACTCATCGCCAAAGAGCGTGGCATCTTGATCAACGAACCTCGTTCGCGCGATCAGCCAGAGCAAGAGGGCTACTCAGCGACTGTCACTCTCCGAGCTCGTCTCGATCCCCGTTCCCCTTCCGCGAGCAGAAGTATCCGCCCGGATCCCATGAGAACGGTCTCGTCCATGTCCAGCGGCAGGCAACGGAAGATTGAAGATCAGATCATCACAGGTTTCGTGTCGCACAACACACCTTACATCTCGCGGCTGGGACGGTACGAAGCCTCTTTCATCCCGGAAGGCACCATGCTCATCTGCCGAAACATCGACCAGCCAGGCAAAATCGGCATGGTGGGTGGCGTTCTCGGGCAAGCGGGTGTGAATATCCGGTTCATGAGCGTGGCACCTATTCACGAAGAAGGCACAGTGACGCCGGAGAGTGGCGAAGCGCAGAATGGTGAAGAAATCAAGAGAGAGCGCGAGGCACTCATGATTCTGGGCGTTGACAGGGCGGTAGATGAAGAGGTGAAGAAGAGCTTGATTGGCGAGAACGGGGTGTTGGAGGTGTCGGTTGTTTCGCTGTAGGCGTGCGGCCTCGAAGCGATAGGCGCGTACGTATGGTTCAACACCGTCTTATCATAGCTGAAATCTGCCCACAGAGCATTATATTTCAAGGCACCTTCGCACCGAATCGTGGGGCGGCGCGGGGCGGTGAGTGCCAGCCTGGGGATGTGCACACTAGCCTGCCATGCAGTTGCGCCTTCAAAGGACCGCGAACGACTGTTCACCTTACTCCCGTGCGCGTTCCAACGATCCGGTGCCGTGGCGAAGACCATTCAACTAGCGACGTGTTTCGCCCAACACTAAAAGCCAGAATCTTCTCCTTCGCTTTGCAACACTTCTTCTTGTGGTCTGACTGAAGTGCCTCGTCTGCGCCTCTCTTGGAAGCCTGTTTGCTCCAATGGAT
>DAHZQE010000005.1:0-5231 GCA_027409005.1 Ferrimicrobium sp.
AATCAATCAAGGCAAGAGTAGGGTCAATGAGGTGCTCAAGGGTAGCATGAATGGTACGTGCCGCCGTTACGGAATCAGCGAGTCTCTCCTGCGGATGTTGAAGACGTAAGTTGTGATTCCTGGTCCGAGTTTGCGCCAGTCTTGAACGAGCAATCCCGTTTGTGGGGTTTTTTTGTGTTCCCGGCGTGATGATGGAGCTCGCTGATTCCGTAACGGCGGCACGTCCCACTTATTCACCTCATACCACCATCTGCGTATTCTGCTTCCGAGCGTTGCACCACTCAGCGACGCATTGCGGTTCCAATGCCGCCACCCGGCCAATGCAAGAGTCCATAATGTGCCTTGAAGAAGAGGGAGAAGGACCTATAGCCAAAACATCCGAGCCATATCCAGAATGAGCTTGTGTCCTGCCTATGCACCTTCCTGCAAGCATGTACGAGTATATGTCTCGTGTTGGAGAGAGAACAAACCTGATCTCGTATCGTGATCCATGTCACTCGCTGCCACGTCTCCGCGCCCTTTATGCTCGCGAGGTAGCTTTGCTCGAACCTCAAGTCCGGCAACGGAGGTAGCTGTGAGCGTCGCGGTACAGGCCGGATCGTATGGCGGGGGTCGACGACATCGGATGGATAACTCCCTGCCTCGGATGGGGTGGCTTCGGTCACTGGCTGCTTCTCGGAGGCTGCCGTGGCTGGGTTGATGTCGTACGCGGGAGATGGGTGTTTCTTGATGGAAGCGGTTTGGATCGTCTCGGCGATCCCGAGCGCAGGGTTGGACATTTCGTCGTTACCCCGTAGCAATCAATCAAGGCAAGAGTAGGGTCAATGAGGTGCTCAAGGGTAGCATGAATGGTACATTTTGGTTGTTCAAGAGCTCCTCCAGGTCAATGCGTTGCTATCTAGCACTCATGCTCGGAGACATGATGTGACGTTCTGGGAGACGGATAAGTTACCGCAGTATGGTAACTCAATTACCACCAAAATTACAGCTGCCCCTCCGAAGCCCCTCCGACTTTCTCTTGACTGCGGTTCATCTTCTCTTCATCTTTCCTCAATTCGCACTCTTGGGCTCGGTACTGACACTCTCTTTGGTTAAGAGATCTCATCTTTGATTCTATCATTATGGCCGCCGCTCAGGGTTACCCTCTTCTCTGTTTAGAGAACCCTCTCCTGGGTACGTACATCATAGGATCGACGCGAACGAGAAGGCTGGCTTACTGACACGAATGACCTGTGGCATTGTAGATATCCAGGCTGTAGGGTAAGCCAATTGACTGTCACCGGACCCCTTCTGATCTGTGTTCGCGGCTAACATGCACTCCAAAGTGACGCCGCGCTCCTGGAAAAGTACGGCCTCAAGGACAACGATGCCATTCTCGCCGAGGACAAGCACATGGGTCTGTACGAGGAATTGCTTAACAACCACGATGCCAAATTGATCGCTGGTGGTGCTGCACAGAACACGGCTCGTGGTGCGCAGGTAAGTAACGGGCGCTATTGCTTGCGACACGTGCGATGCGGTGGGCAAGCCAGATGTTGATTCCGAGAACGTTTGACAGTACATCCTCGCCGAAAACTCTGTGCTCTACATCGGCTGCGTTGGTCGCGACAAGTACGCCGACATTCTCAAGGAGACATGCGAGAAGGCCGGTGTGCATACCGAGTACCGTGTAGATGAGACCCAGCCCACGGGCAAGTGCGGTGTCATCATCACCGGTCACAACCGCAGCATGTGCACGCATCTGGCTGCCGCGAATGAGTACAAGATTGAGCACCTGAAGCAGCCCCAGATCTGGTCTCTGGTCGAGAAGGCTCAGGTTTACTATGTCGGTGGTTACCATCTGACGGTTTGCGTTCCTGCTATACTGGCGCTCGCCGAGGAGGCTGCCGCGAAGAACAAGGTCAGTCACAGGAGAAGACATGTGCCCAAGCCGTTTTCACGATCTACCTGGAACGAAGCTGACAATATCGTGGGCACAACCAGACTTTCATGCTCTCTCTCTCCGCACCTTTCATCCCGCAGTTTTTTAAGGATCAGCTGGACAGCGTCATGCCCTACACCGACTACGTCTTCTGCAATGAAACGGAGGCTCGCACCTACGCCGAGAGCCACGCCTGGGGCACCGACGACGTTGTTGAGATCGCCAAGAAGTTGGCTCAATTGCCCAAGAAGAACACCAAGCGTCCCAGAATCGCTATCGTTACCCAGGGCACCCTCCCCACCGTCACGGCTGTGGTCAAGACCAACGGCGAGATCGACGTCCAGCAGTTCCAGGTCCACGAGGTGTCCAAGGAGAGCATCAACGACACCAATGGTGCCGGGTGAGTTGCAGCACTGCCCAACTTTACCTCAGTTTTCCTTTTTCCATGTTAACAGAGTTCAATCAGTGATGCCTTTGCCGGTGGTTTCTGCGCTGGCGTTGTCCAGAACAAGTCTCTTACGGACTGCGTCGACATGGGCCAGTGGCTGGCCAGTCTGAGCATCCAGGAGCTGGGTCCTTCGTGAGTGCTCCGTCATGCACCACCTCTGCAACCGAAGTGCGTCGTCTAACCAAGCTTCATGGCATAGTTTCCCGTTCCCGAAGAAGACATACTCCCCCTCCACTCGCGCTTAATCACGAGAATTGACCTAATGAGACCCTGAACGAAACACGAGGGCTCATTACGATACGATTCAGCCTGCCCCAGCTCTCCTCCCCCGCTGATACACCGCGCTTCTTTGCTACTTTCACGATTTCAACCTCATATACCCTTTTTTTGTCCCTCGCGCCATTTACGACATATCCTTCTTGCTCTCTGACATAACAGACTCCTTCTTGGGACATGATATCCTACCCAGGATTAGACGGAAGGATTTTAGGGCAAGACAAAAGTGAACCGAAACCCCCAGACGTTTTCAACAACGACACTCTCTCACTCTTTCACGACGGAAAATGAAATAGAAAATGATCTTGGTTTTGCCTTCTTTCGCTGTATATATATTCTACGCTGGGTCAGCAATGTCCAGCTAAAGAAAAGACAGGAAATGGACAGCTCAAATCCTCCGTTGACGCTTACTGCTCTTCTCAAATTTACAGCCTCGTCGAATCTGAACTGCCCTCTTCCTAGGGAACTGATGTGATGAATGAAAGTTCAAGGTTCAATCCCACTGTCTCGAGTGTTTGCCATTGACCTAGATTGTGGGATATAGTGACTGACGGTCCTGTCCGGCCCACGATTCTGATAGGAAGAGGATGCATGCTGCGAACGGCAAGTTGATTGGAACACAAGGCCACGAAGTACTTTATTATATCGCGCAAATAGGTACACTTGCGACAGCTTGTGGAGAGGAGAGACGAGCAGACTCGGACAAATACATCCTGTCTTTCGCAGGCGCAAAAGTACCTATTTGGGAAACGAAAGAAAAGGAGGCTACACAAGTCATACTGACAGAAAAGTCATCATTCTGATATGTAATAGTCTGAGAAGATAGCGCCGGAGTGTATATCCAGGGTCGATTGTCGGATGCCAGGTCCTACCTACGCCTTGAATTGTCTGACTCGGTAGCGATGAAATGTGCCGCCTGGCTGAGGGGCTATGGGCTTATACAGCCAGGCTGTGGCGGGCGTAGATTTTGACGACCGACGGAACGGCACGAGAGCGGGAGCAGCTGCGTTCAGCGGTATTGATGCGTTTTAGGTTCGACATGAGTCAGATCTGCTGATTGATAATGCACGTTCACGTTGACGTCCATCATCTCCAGATGACCTCTCCTTTGTCTCATCAACTTGGCACAACGACGAGGAAGGTGCGTAGCTAGGGCACCGGCCGACCAGTGCATGTATCTACGCCACAGACAATCGAGCCCTTTGGAACCCAATGAATGACTGCGCGGTTCAGGCTGGTTTCTGCGGCGAAAAGCGAATCACTTTCTTCTTGGCCCGGGAAGTAGAATTCAGCCTCCTTGACCGCACGGCGGTGTTTGACCAATGGTACCGAGTCGGGCCACGGATTTGCGACCGCTGTTGAATTCGGAATCAGCAGGGCCGAATCCGGAGGCAATGCTGCTGCCGACAAATGCGTTGTTCGCCCACGACGCATTGGCCAGACTGCTCGATACGCGCTGCGGGTTGAATGACGAGAAATACGCGTCGGGACCGTCGAGAGATCCCCTTTCCTTTGCCATTTCCCTTTCCCAATTGGGGCCCGATGAACGCTTGTTGCTGGAGGTTGTCAGATTCGTATATGTCCAAGGGGACTGTGTGAATGCGGACCCATCTTGAGGGATTCCGAGCGAGTTTGGGACCATGGCACTGGACCGGCCAGGGAGGCCACTCGGCAAGTAGTCCCGGTCTCGGCGGGTACTTGCTTCACCCGACGACAGCGGGCGCATGGGATGCTGACCGAGGCCCGGTGGAGTCCTCGGAGTGGAAGGGCCGGCGCCTTGTGGCGTCAATGCTGTATTCCAAATGCTTGGGATCCCAGGTAGCGCAGGCCGTGCCGTCCAGGGTTGCGCAGGTGGTATGTCCGAGATCGACGCCCTCTGCATCGGGGTAGGTAAACCGTGCGATGTACCAGCAGGCGCCGGGACGGCTTGAGGGGTCTCATTGCCAAAGAAACCATACGAGCTTGGTTCGTAACTGTTCGCAGGTGGTGTCGGCGAATCGGTGCCTTTGTGCAATGCTGATGAGCCGTGCACCCCGGGCGCGTCCTCGTACGTATCTGACTCGACTAGCCGCTCAACGCCTTCCACAATGCGAGTCATATTCGCGGACATAGAAGCGGACGCTGACTGGGATCCGCCAAATGAGCTCTTCGTTTCGGACATGTACTTTGAATTGGTCGCAAGTGGCGGGATATCCTCTCTTTCGACGCTGGCTGTGGGAAGTGGGTGCTGTTGACCGGCGGGACTGGCAAACACTTGGGATGGAAGTCCTGCCTCCTGGTAGAGGAAGGTCTTCCGGTCGTGATCATCAATCAGTGCCACGGGAATTTTCTAAACTGTCGTCAGCGCGTTCGTGCCATTCAGCCACATGCAGATTCTTATCCTTACATTGCTCACAACCAGATCAAGCCCATCAATAACGAATTCTCGGATACGGTAAAGCATTTCCATATTTGGGTGGCTCCGTTCGACTCCGGGATCGTGCAGTCGAGGCTTCTGAAATTCCCTTACATCCATGTAGCGCCGAGCGCTCGCCTCCTTCGCCAAAGGTGCGAAACCTAAAGTGTCTTCGTCCTCTTCCAGAAGAT
>DAHZQE010000007.1:0-3740 GCA_027409005.1 Ferrimicrobium sp.
AGCGACGTTGATCGTGGGTCTAGGATCGATGGCCCTTGGCCTCATCCCGATGATCATCTACTGGGTCAAAGGGCGCCCGTACTTCAAGATGCCGTCCTGGCAGCTCATCGCCTCGTCGACTCCGATGGTGTCCATGAACTCGATCCTCACGCCCCTGTGCTCCCGACTGGCAGTCGGATAGTAATTACCACCTCCGGCACGACCGGACCGCCGAAGGCGATCGTTCACACCGAAGCAAACCTGTTCGCCTCTGCGCAATCGATCCAGAGACGACTTGCAATCAACGCGAACGACGTATGGTTCTGCCCACTCTCGCCGGCCTACATCGGTGGACTCGCCGTCATAGCGCGCTCATTGCTCCTCGGTAACCGAGTGCTCATGGGTCAACATCTCGATCAAGTATCGGTGGACAACGCACTCGCATCGGGTGCCACGCTGACAGTAGCGGTCACTGCAGCCCTGCCATCGGTCGATCTGAGCGGCTTCCGTTCGGTATTGCTTGGTGCTCAACCACCTCCAGAGCAGGTACCCACCAACGCAATCGTCACCTACGGCATGACCGAGACCGGCTCAGGGGTCATCTATGACGGCCATCCGCTGGACGGTGTCGAGGTCCGCATTGTCGATGATGTCATAGAACTTCGCGGTCCGATGATGGCCAAACACTATCGAAATGGAGCTCCAGTCCTAGACGGCGACGGCTGGCTTAACACTGGTGATCTTGGCAGCTTCAGTGACGATGGTTCGCTACGAGTCTTAGGGCGGGCAAGCGAGCTCATCAACAGCGGCGGCCACAAGGTAAACCCGCTTCGCGTAGAGGCTGCCGTGAGTGCTCAATTCGGCGGCGACCTTGGCGATCTCTGTGTCGTCGCCACCACCGATGATCGCTTCGGTGAAGCCGTAACCCTCGTGGTTACCTCACCAAAACCTCCCGATCTCGATACGGTACGCAACCACCTGGATAGCCTTGAGAGATACGAGCTACCCCGCCGGATCATCACTGTCGAATCCATCCCCCGCACCGAGACTGGCAAACCAATGCGCAAGACCCTAGGACAGCAACTCTCTGGTGATTAATCGCATCAGGTGCATCTTGTGTGCCAGCTCTCCGCACATGAACGCTACTCTCACTTGCGAGCAGATCTAGCTACCTTCACGACCAACGGTTGGACCCATAGGAGCAATGATCAGCAACACTGGTAGACCCACTGGCGTCGACTTCGCAAAGATCGAGATCTACACACCTCCGACTACAAAGGCCTCCGATTACAGAGACGGTCCAATCTTGGAGCAATTTCTTGCACACGTGCCCGCTGAGCCACGACCGGACGGCCCAACATTTGGAGTGACCGCATCCATGATGCATGCCCACAACAGCGGTCATTGGCGAAAACAGTCAAAGTCTACCGCGATCGAGGGCCCGCCCTGAGACGCTAGGTCAGCAGGCGCGAACCCTCGATCCTGTTCACAACCAACCACCATCGACAGATGGAGACCGTAGTCGTGCTAATCAGCTAGTGCTGGCTCATAATCTATATCGCGCTCCTCGGCGGTTGGCATCTTGAAGTACGGGCGCCCTTTGACCCAGTAGATGATCATCGGGATGAGGCCAAGGGCCATCGATCCTAGACCCACGATCAACGTCGCTGCATTCAGGCCCGGGATAGTCTGCTCAAACATGACCGCCATAAAGACGGCACCCACGAGTGGCCAAAGCCCGGCAAAGAAGAAGTAGTTGGCGCCGGTAAAGATCTTCTTGCGATAGAGGATCACCACCGAGAACCCTGCAAGTGCATAGTAAATCGCAATCTGGAGTCCGATGGCATTGATCGCATCGGTGAGGACGGTGCCGATAGAACCGATGTAGTTCGAGGCAATGAAGAGGCCCAACGATATGACTGCGACGACAACAGTGGCGGTCACCGGGGTCTTGCGGGTCGCGTGAGTGACACCAAGCGCTCTTGGGAGCGTGCCATCACGTCCCATCGAGAACATAGTACGCGTTACCTGGATGATCGTAGTCTCTAAGGTTGCAACGGTGGAGAGGACAACCGCAACCACCAGCAACTTGCCACCAAGCCCGTGCCAGACCGTCTGACCAAGCACCAGAAGTACATCACCAGCGTTGTTGGCGATAATCTTGTTGGTAAGCACCATATTAGTACCGATAGTGAATACCTCAAAGAGAACGAAGACCACGATCACACCGATAATTCCGCCAAGGCCAGGTGTTACTTTGGCCTCCTTAGTCTCCTCATTGAGGTTGGCGGTCACATCCCAACCCCAGTAATAGAACGCCGCTACCAGCGCACCACCAAAGAAGACGCTGGAGGAGTGGAACACCGATGGCGAGAACCATGACCACGAGAAGTTGCGCACATCATGGCCGTGAACGAGCATCAGAACGGCGAAGACCACCAAGATCACGAGCTCGATCGAGGACATTATTACCTGAATTCTGGCGGTGATGGTCACCCCGGCGATCACTGCTGCGATCATTATCAAGAAGACAATCGAGCCAACGATAGTGACCGCCGTGACATTGTTGGCTGCTGAATTCGAGAACAACCCCAAAAGCGTCGAGCCTGCTGGATAGGCGCCGGCCACCATGAAAATCAGCGCCGAGGCGACAAGTGCCCAGCCAGCTATATATCCAAGAACCGGATGCAGCGCTCTCCTTACCCAGGCATAGCTGGCTCCGGCGTTAGTTTCAGAACGGCCGAGATAGTTAAACGCCCAAACGATGCCGAACATAGCAATGCCACAGTACAGTAACGCCGCAGGTCCGCCTACTGATACTGCCCCAATGAGTACCGCGGTCGAGGCTGCAATCGAATACGCTGGGGCGACACCAGCGACACCCATAACACTCGAATCGAGTAATGAGAGTGCGCCACGTCTGAGACTATGGCCACCCCCTTGCCGACCTCCGGATGTCTCCGGAGCGTGCTCCACTGTATCCACGTATCCTCCCCCTTTTTGAACCCAACTACAGGTGTATGCTGTAATGTATCAGATCCTACGGAATCGTGCTGCCAATTGACAAATTTTTATTGAATCCGTAACAAATTCGCGATTGAACCAACGTATAGCTAGAACATCCCCATGACTTCGTTACCGCCATCTATGACCACAGTGGTTCCGGTCATCCATTTCGCATCCGAGGACAACAAGAACGAGATGACGCCAGCAACATCGTCTGGCTCCCCGATGCGGCCAAGCGGCAGACGTTGAGAAAGCTGGCCTTCTAACGAGTCAACCAACATGGAGGCAAATTGGGTGCGAATTAGTCCCGGCGCTACCGTGTTCACTCGAATCCGTGGACCTAGCTCCGCTCCAAACTGCCGAGTCATGTGCAAGAGCGCCGCCTTCTGGACGTTGTACCACCCGATCAGGGGCTCAACATGGAGTCCACCAATGGAGGCGACGTTCACCACCGCCCCCTGATGATCACGGTCACCAATACGCTTCGCAAACTCTTGAATCATCATGGTTGGCGCTTTGAGATTGACCTGATAGACGACGTCCATTACCTTGGGCGTTAACTCCACCATCGGACCAGCCCACGGATTCGTGGCAGCATTATTGACCAACAACGTAACGGTGCCGAGCATCTCCTCGGTCATATCGAAGATAGCCGCAGGTGCCCCCTCGTCGCGCAGGTTCGCCGGACAGCTACCGACTACCGCACCGGGAACTGAATCACTAATCTGTCTGGAAGCTGCGTCGAGTTCATCGGG
>DAHZQE010000021.1:0-6150 GCA_027409005.1 Ferrimicrobium sp.
GAGCGTTCCGCGCAGCCCACCGTCACACCGCCCGCATACCTCGACGCTGCCTATCTCGCCACCCAGGAACGAAGGCACGAGGCAGAACGGTACACTCCACCAACCTCCACCAGCCGAAGATGAGGCGACAGAAACACCTACCAGCAATACTGCCCCCTCCCTGAGGCCAGCAGCGGACATCTCCGAACGCCAAAGCGGTCACCCCAAGCTCTCGGCCTCCCTCTCTGGACCCATGGACTTCGTGTCCCCGAACCACTACTACAGCAGCAGCATCGACTCACCCACGAACGCGACAGCAACCGCAACCAGTACACCCGCCACTACCGACCGGGACTCCATCCAATCCTCCTCCGCGCCCTCCTCCAAATATAAGATACAAAACCCCGATTCCGAAGAAGCCTCCTCCCCAACGACCGCCAATATAAGAGCAGACGGGACGCCTATCAAACGCGATTCCCTCAACCGCTCTGGTGCGAGCAGGCAGCATTCTTCACGCAAGGGAACAGCGAGTTCGTTGCAGCGACAGAGTTTGCTTGTGGGCGGGAAGAGGGAGAGTGTGGACTCGCTGAAGCATACGGAGTCGTCTGTGGCGGTCGATGAGCCGCCATCAGGGGTGCAGTTGGAGGACAAACCGATGGACTTTGATTAGGAATGGGGGTCTATTGGGGCTTATGTCGCAGGGGAGGCGGAGATGCGGGCGGATGTGTCGCTGTGATGGGCTGGTGTTTGGGCTGGGGAGGTCTGGGCACGGCGTCCGGGTAACGATGAGCGAGCGAGCAATCGAGCGAGCAATTAGCGAGATTCGAAGCGATGGGAGATGTAGCGATAAAAGGTACGATGTTTTGTACAACAAGCCTAGGCAGCCGAAGTAGGATAGTCAGCAGGCTTAATCAAAGCCGCCGAACTCCTCATCCTCAGCAACGATTCTCCCGGCACCATCAACAGCCTCCACTTCCTCTTCCTCCACCGCAGCTTGCGACTGTCGCGGAACCTCAAACAAGACCAAGCTGTTCTTGCCCTCATGCATCTTACTCCACCGTCCCAGTCTGTGATCTTTCCCCACCGCCGCCGCGACGAGCAGTCCCCGCTTCCCTCTCTCACCCCGATCAGTGACGGAAAGGTCGTTGATGACACCAACGATCGGTTTGCCAATACCCGTGCCCTCCGATCCATCTGGCGCAGATACCTCACCCACCACCCCCAAGGCCTCGATCCTCCGTTTATCCGGCGAGATTCGCCATGCCCTCACACACCCATCCCAACTCCCGCTCACGAACACGTCCGAGAACGGAAGGGCCTCCAACGCAGTGATCCATCTCGGTTGCGGCTCGCCGCGTACGGACTCCTCGGGTACTTCCTCCGCACTCAGCATCTCGGCCGGCAAAGGTTCCTCTACCCCATGCGCGAGCGGTAAGACGAACACTGCTTTCTTCTTGTTGATGTTCCAGAGCGCCAACGAACCGTTGTCGGAGCCCGTGACGAACGTCTCGTCGTCGATGCAGGCTACACGGTCGATGGAGCCTTCGTTGTAGGAGTTCTGGAGCTGTTCAGGAAGCGAGATGGCACTATCGCGGTCGGCCGCGTTGGTTTTGCTTTTGATGCTCGGGGCACCGCCACCGCGGAACACGAGCTGAGACTCCTCGACGACTTTCCAGTGTCGCGCTGTGCGGTCGCGGGCGCCTACTGTCACGCATTTCTCCTGCGCCAAAGCGTCGACGTCTACGACCTCGTCTTGATGCCCGAAGAGAGTTTCGACGTAGGCGAGCTCGTCCAGTGACCAGATCTTCACTGTCCGGTCGCGGCTGGCGCTGAAGAGCTGGTTCGTACCGCGGCGAAACGCTAGGCTGGTGACAGCGTCCCGATGCTGTGTGAAGACTTTGAGTGGTCTGAGGTCCGCGGCGCTCCAGATAACCAGGCGTTTGTCTTCGCCACCCGTGGCGACAAATTTGCCGTCTTGGGAGGCAGCGACGCACATGATGGCTCCAGTATGGCCGATGTAATCTCGATCGCGGCTTTTCTTCCGGTCTCCTCGCGCATATCGCACACGCTTGGGCGCATGTCTGGGCCGCCCGACTTGCTTCCCATCCCGCGTCGGTGCTTCATGATCCGGCAGTGCCCATTTACTCAGCGATCCGTCCTTTGCCACAGTATACGCATGCTGCCCTTGCACCGCTACGCCCGTCACGCTCTTCCCATCCATCCTCGCCATCCGCTGCTCCGCCCTCGCCCAATCCAGCTCCTCCGCCACCCATCGATACAGCTTCCCCTTCGTCTCAGCCGTGTCCTGCTTCAACCGATCGCCCATTCGTCTCCGCAGGTTCTCCTGATCAATTTCCGCGGCATCAAAGCCCACCGCATCCTCCAATACTTCTTTCTGCGTGTTGGCTAGGTACTGCTCCGCAAGCCGTATTCGCTTTGCCGCAGGATCCTCATTCTGAAATTCTTCGTCCTCGTCGCTGCTGCCCTCGTACTCCTCGGCTCCGCGATCTAAACTAGCCTCATCTTCGGAGACATCGCTACCGGAAATGGACTCGTCGCGAGGCTCTCTCCGTCGCGGCGCATTACCTTTTGCGCCAGTAGATCTTTCAAGTACTTGCGACCGCTTTCGCTTCTTCTGCGAGGCGGGAAGCGTGAAGAAGGACGACATCGCGGATGTCTTGACCAAGTCAAGTCGTACGAAGAAGCTCAAATTATTTCTTGGACGAGGCTTTAGCGGACATAAAGCGCTGCGCTATTTGATGGCCTAAGGCATCAATTTCGAGATTGCCCTATACAGTCTTGCGAGCATTTCGGAACATATTGGTTTTCAATGACGCGACCACGTGTATGGGAATATGCCAAATGGAACGGCATCGAGATCATAGGAGTGGCGCATTCTGCATCATGAAGCCGTCGAATTAAAGCGCCACAAAGCAATCGTCGAGAGCGTCAACACCGACGCTGGACAGGGCGATTGAGTGAGTATACGCCTCTGTACCCTGCTGCCTAGACCAACATATCCACAAACACTCCTACGGACATCCACTCTCTCAACAGCTCGCTAAGTCCCTCCATTCAAGACCAGAGGATGTTGAACCTCCTCCAGCCCGTAGGCTTGGGCGCCACCGGCTCCGGGTTCCTCTCAGCGATCTCTATAAACTTCATGACCGGTACATCCTCCAGCGAGATGAACTTGGTCTTCTTGATGTACTTGTATCCCACGTAAAAGGCGATCCACAGAGGGATGTTGATGTACGAAGACACGAAAGTCTCGGTGTCCCAGTGGCCGTGAACGAAGGTCGTGTAGCCGCCCGTCAGCAGCAAGATCATGAAAGCGATACCGCCGACCCAGGCGAGGTAGGGTTGGAACGGCGCTTTCCATGGCAGGCGGTCGCGGGAGATGCTGTGGCTTGTTAGCCGAGGGTCTCGGGTCTGCATCGTGGTTGACCACTCACCCTTGCTTCTTCATGGCATAGTAGAAGCGAAGATACACGGCGCAAATCACGGTCCAGTTGATCAGCGCCGCCACAGACACAAGATTTTGTAGCCACTGGAAGACAACCGAAGCGCCGTTCGACAACGACATGTATCCCAGACAGACGAAGCAGCCCATGAAGAGGACAGACACGTACGGCACCCCGAAGCGGCTGACACGCGTGAAGATCTTGGGAGCCCTGCCTTCCCTCGCAAGACCGTAGAGTTGTCGAGAGCCATTGAGCAGGGTCGAATTACCAGCCGAGAACGCCGAGGTCAACACCACGAAATTGATGATAGATGGTACGACCTTGACCCCAGCATTCGTAGCCGCAATCACGAAAGGCGAAGTTGCAGCACCGACCCCACCGCCGGAGAGCAAATGAGGATCATTGGACGGGACCAGCATGCCGACGAAGAAGATGGACAGGACGTAGAACAGCAGGACTCTCCAAAAGATGCGCTTGCCAGCAATAGGGATATTGCGGCGTGGGGATCTGGTCTCAGCTGCGGCCATGGAAATGCTCTCAACGCCAGAGTAGGCGTAGACTGCGTTGCCGAAGGTAGTCCAAAAACCGAGGAAGCGGCCGAGACTGCCGGAGATACCTAGGAACTGGACGAAGGGACCTGGGTTGTGCCAGTAGCGGAAGCCGATGCTGTGCGCGTGTTAATCTCGGGTACGGTGGTGTTGAGAGCTTCTTCTACTCACACGTCTCCGCTTGGACCGCCACCGCAGACCAAAATGAGTGCCATGACGTTCATGCCAACTACGAGCAGGATCTATCATCGGTGTCAGTATAGTCGTGATGCTTGATGGAACGGGCCGACGTACCTTCAACGTCGCAAACGAAAACTCTAGTTCTCCGTAGATTCGCACAAGTAAGACGTTACTCGCGAGCACCAACAGCCCGAAGACCGTAATCCACACGCCATTGTTCACATTCGACCAGAAATCCACAATAACGGCAGCTGCCGTGACCTCAGCCGGAATGCTGACCATGTTCGCGTAGACCTGATTCCAGCCATTGGCGAAAGCGACAGCAGGATCGACAAAATACTCGGCGTGACGAATGATACCACCGCTCAGTGGTACCAATGCGCTGAGCTCGGCAATGCTGAGAACAGGGCCGGTAACGAGAATGCCAGTGAAGAGGTACCCGAGGAAAGCACCAAGAGGACCGCCGCGGACGATGGCTTTTCCACTGCTCAAGAAGAGACCAGTGCCGATCGTGCCAGCGAGTGCTATCATCTGGATATGCCTCTGATCCAGACCTCGACGTAAGCTAATCGTTGCATTAGTGCCGAGAGTCTTGTCGGATGCTTGCTATGATCTTGCTGCTCACTCTTTCTTCTCCGCGAACTCGACAGGGCCCGCATCGTCGTAGAGGGGCACGACTTCAACGTCGACCTCGTTGCCATCTTTGGTCTCGTAAGGGAGGCCGTGCTTCTTCTCCTCGTCTGAGGGCGAGATATCCGACATCTTGGGCGTCGTAAGAACACAATCAGAGAGATATGTTGACAAGGAGAAGGGTCAGACAGCACAAGAAGGACGAAGCCCACGTTTAAGCAATCATCTCAAGAGGCAAGGCTGGCGCCTCATAGCTCGTAGATAGATAGCATCGTCGGTGCCACCGACCCTGCCTTCGAGGTACCGCCGACGAACTGGCTCGATGCGTCCTTTGAGAACGCCGTAGCATGGAGGATCAGCACGCCCACGCTGCAGTAGTCCCTCGTCCAATGCGCAGTGGCACAAGGCTACCCAATCTCAAGCCTCCGAGGTCATCCTTCGTGTGATAGCGCAGCGATAACAGACCTACCGTTTCGGCTGCACATATGGAATTCAGGAAAGTGCTCCGTGAGGGCCCTTGGCAGCGTGCTCTGAAGCGAACGCCTCTGCCCGCTCTCGCCTGGGTAGGTTACAGGGAGGTGCGATAAGCTTGCATGGGTGGCAGAGGGAGAGCTGAGATAGCCTATCATTCAAGTCGAAGGTTGCAACGTTCAAATGGACATCCTGTGGATCTCGGCCAGGGGATGGTCGTTGGGTAGTGTTTCTCGCCTAGACGAGTAGGTGGCCGTTGCGCTGAGACGTTCACTTGCCTGGTGATCCTGAGGTTGTTGGGAGGATTTGGACAGGACGAGGTCGAGCTCACGGAGGAAAGCTCGGGCCCAGGGCGGAGCTGAAGGCGACAATCTTCGGGAGCGAAAGCGACATGTTCGACTTTGTGACTTGCACCTCTCTTCTCGGAGACGTGAGAAGCTGCTTGCAAGGCAGCGAGATGTGCTTTTTGTGTCGCTCACATGGATCCCGCTGGAGCCGGGCCGGGTTCAATCGTTCATGCGAACGCGGACCGGATCCTGTGGTTTTCTTTCGGGTTGCGTTGGCGCAGCGATAAGCCATGCTGAAACTCCCAGCTCCGACTGCACATCTTCCTCCGTCTCTGAAAGGTGATGAAGATTCCATGAAAGACGCAGACGCAGACGCAGCGGCCTTGCGTTCGCACGAACAGAAAGAGGAACCGACGGTGCAAGGAAGAGTGGGCCTGACAGACATCTTATGTAGAATGCTAAGACTCACAACACCGCCCAGCCGCTCCGAACACCGCATGTAGTCCGTAGGGCGGGCACCGGGGGTCATCAAGACTTTGGAAATAGCCTTCTTGCCATCCCTTCAACGTGTCCGCCTCACCCAACCTGGGA
>DAHZQE010000025.1:0-10818 GCA_027409005.1 Ferrimicrobium sp.
GATCTCGCGAAGTTAGCGCTCGAGATCGAGAATATTGCAGGTGAGACCTATCTGTCGGCAATTGGTGTCCTGACGGAGCCTGTCGCGATAAGGACGGCGGCAAGCATAGAGCCTGTTGAGATGCAGCACTCTGCGATTCTCAACTTTGTACTTGGGACATATCCGGTGCCAAACGCGTTTGAGCCCACCTCCTTGGCTCGGCCGACATCGGACTACGGCAAACTATAACCAACTCGTTCTTAACCTTACTGAACTCGAGGGATTGGCTCGATGCGAGTCAGTCCCTCGATGTGCCTCCAGCTAATGTCTCTCTATGAGCACGCAACGCAAACTTAACCTATCGGATCTTGCCCTTCGCCCGATTCCGGGCATGACCTTGCCGAGTCAGGTATCCTTTAGCCCAAGTGGCGATCACCTCTACTACCTAGCACCGCAAGCGGGCGATAGCCTCGCCCTCTTTGCTTTCGATATAGCCCGACGTGAGGAGCGACTGGTGCTCGCTGTACCGAGTGCGGATGAGACGCTCGAAGAGGAGCTTCGCAAACAACGATTACGACAGACGATGGGCGGAATCGGGAGTTTTCAGATCGTTGACGAAGTTAGTGCACTGGTAAATGTCGGTGGGGCGTTTCAGCTTGTAGACCTGGGCACAGGTGACGTCATTGATGGGTTCGATTTTTCCGGCGCCCGACAACTCATTAAGGTTGGAGTCGACCGCTTTGTAGCCACCACCGGAGATGAGATTGTCTTGGTAGGTCGCGATTGCAGTCGAGAGATCCTCGTTGCGGCGGCTGGTGATGGAATGTCGGTCGGAGTCGCCGAATATGTTGCCCAGGAGGAGCTAGGCCGCATGACCGGAATGTGGTTGGATCCCTCCGGCCGTTGGCTCGCCTATACAGAGGTCGACGAGTCGAAGGTGGATCAACATCACATCGTTCGTACCGATCTCCACCCCAACGTTGTTGAGCGTTATCGCTATCCAATGGTTGGTGCCACCAACGCCTCCGTAGTTCTTTGTCTCCTTGATCTAGAGACACATACGAGAACGGTTGTCGAGAGCGTTGACGCTGATCGCTATCTAGCCAACGTCGTCTGGCTCGACACCGATCGGCTGGCTGTATCTTCGCTCAACCGCCAGCAGGATCGGCTGAACCGATGGGTCTATCGTGTTAGCGATGGAGTACGGTTGCCACTCGGTCAGGAGTACGGTCAACCGTGGGTGAACCTCGCTGAGAGGGAGTTTGCAATAGATGGCGATCTCCTGACAACCTCTGAGGCCGATCGTCGCCAGCGGCATCTTGTACGCATCCACGCCGATGGTACAAGGACGCAGCTTGGTGAGCTCGTTATTCGCGAACTTCTTGGAGTCCAAGGGATGACGGCGCTGGTTGTGGCGACCGGTGACTCTCCTACCGAGGAGTGGCTCTACCGAGTCGACTTGATTGGAGGTCATTGCGAGCGCATTGGGACTGAATACGGTGTGGCGACCGGTGTTCTTGCTCCCAGGGGTGATAACGTCTATATCAGCGCGTCTAGCAGGTCACTCGAGCCAAGGGCGATGGTTTCTACCCCGGATGGGAGGAGCGTCTCCATAGCGCAGACGTCTGCGCCTTTTCTAGTCGCTGAACCCGAGATGATTGAGCTTGAGTCAGCTAGCGGTGAGACCCTTTATGGCGCTGTCTATCTCCCGAGTCCTGAGCGCATCGAGGGGGCGCCGTTGATCGTCTCAGTCTATGGTGGTCCGCACGCCCAGCTGGTGGTGAACCACTATGGGTTGACCCTAGATCTCCAAGCTCAATACCTAGCCTCACGCGGTGCGGTGGTGGTCAAGCTCGATAATCGCGGAAGCTACGGCCGTAGCCTCGACTTCGAGGCTTACCTCCATCGTCGCTTCGGGGAGATCGAGTTGAGTGATCAGCTGCGTGGTGTGGCCTACTGCCAGCGGCGTTGGAGACTCGACTCCGACCGCGTTGGCATCTATGGTTGGAGCTATGGGGGCTACATGACCCTGATGGCAATGACGCGGGCTTCAGAGGTGTTCAAGGTCGGTGTAGCGGGTGCCCCTGTAGTGGACTTTCGTTGGTACGACACCGCCTATACGGAGCGCTATCTCGGTGACCCGGTGGATAATCAAGAAGGATACGAACGATCGTCGGTGCTCGACAAGCTAGAGCGGCTGTCAGGTAAGCTCATGGTCATTCATGGGTTGATGGATGAGAATGTCCACTTTGGCCATACCTCTTCGCTGATTGCCCGGGCCAATGAACTCGGTAAAGATATTGAGCTGGTGGTCCTACCTTCGAGCCGTCATGCCCCAACTGACCAGGCGAGTCTTCTTCGAGTCGCTACCAGTCGCACCAGATTTCTTCTTTCGAATCTCGGATTACCTGACGATTCACTGAACTGAGTACTGGATGAGAGCGGGGCTAGTACACCCAGTTCTGGATACCTACTACCGGTAGGTTATGGTAGTGAGGTATGAAGACAGGGGAGCAGATGGATTCTCAGCGTTCGGCGCTCGCCTCGCTGGTGCCGTGAGGGTGGAGATGCCCTCTGCGTTGTCGGCGGCTAGCTCCAAAAAGGACGTGGCCAAAGACGGATATAGCTGGCGAGTCCGGCATTCTCCTCAGGCGGTCGGTCGTGTCTCAACGCCAGCAGGCTAATCCTTCGACTGGGGTCCATGTTACTGTGAGAAGGCTCGGCGTCATCGGCGCCTTTCTTACCTCAATAGTGGCAGCAGTTGTGCTTGTACTCGATGTTGGTGTGACCTTGGCACCGGTTGTACCAGTATCGCTATCACAGCCTCGCCAGGCGTCTGTTGTCGCTGCGGTTGGTGCTAGGCCCTCTCACCGACTGGTCGGCATTGGTGCCTCAGGAGCCTGGTGGTCGGTGCCCGCATATGCACTAGGCGTGAAGGATAGGAGGAGAATAGGTCGGTTGCTGTATGGGAATCATGGCCTCCGGCTCTCTCAATTTCGCTTCAACATCGGCGGTGGTGGAGTGGGCGTCTCCACCTGGTGGAAGGCGCCACCGACCTGGTATACCCCCAATGGTTCGTTCAACTTCGCCACCGACAGCCAGGCGGTCTACTTTCTTCGTCAAGCCGCAACAGCGCACGTTCACGATCTCGTTGGTTTCGTCAATTCGGCTCCGCCGGCGTTTACTTCGAATCATCAAAGCTGTGGGGGGACACTCCTGACTTCCGCGATACCAAGTTATGCTCTTGAACTTGCCATGACGGTCCAAGGAATTCAATCGCACTTTGGTGTCAAACTCTCCTATATCTCTCCGATGAATGAGCCGGTTGGTTCACAGGCGTCCTGTCATCAAGAAGGGATGGCGGTTCCGATCGGTGAGAGAGGTCCGCTCGTGGTTGCGCTCGCCCACGATCTTGCTCGACTCGCCCCGTGGTGCCATGTAATCGCCGACGAGTCCGCCTTTGTGGCCAATGGGTTTTTGGTAGATACTCCTAAGTGGCTTAGTTATCCAGGGGCATCGGGCGCTGTCGCCGCCCTTGCCTACCACGGATACGACTATCCAGATGCGCAGACTTTGCGGAGTGTCCACCGACTCGCCAACCAGCTCCATCACCAGGTCTGGGCGACCGAGATCTGTTGTCATACCCCGAACGGTTTTGCCTATCAGTATGACCCAACCATGATCTCAGGTATCTGGCTTGCTGACACCATATATAACGATCTGATGGTTGCTGGCGCCTCTGTATTCGACTGGTGGCTTGCTCTCTCTCCAGATCTGGGTTGTAACCCAGCAGCAGACCCCACCTGCTTTGCGGACATCAATGCGCTCGGTCGCAATGATGGACTGATCTACTTTGACCTCCACGGCGGTGCGAATGGAGACCATCGTCTTTATCTAACCAAACGCTATTGGGTATTGGCCAACTTCTCACGTTACCTGCGTCCAGGAGCCGAACTCTACCCGGTTGCGACCTCCGACCCGCGCGTCAAGGCGCTTGCTGCACGCGAGGGCAACCGAGAGGTGATCATAGCCATCAATCGCAGCCCCGAGGGATCTCCACCAATCCCGCTAGTGATCGAGTTTCCTCCAAGATCAGGTCGATTGACCCCCAGCTACTCGGTGCAGACATCCTTCACTGATAGTTTGAAACCGGTGGCCAACCCCACGGTAACTGGTTCGATTATCGCGACGCTCAGTCAGCCATTTAGCGTGACCACCTACGTCTTTGACCGCAGCAACAAGTAGCCTGGAGTCGTAGAAGGAGGTACCTTTGGCACTTCGTTATGCGATGGTTCTTGCGGCAGGTAAGGGGACTCGGATGGCTTCAGAGCGGCCAAAACCGCTCATGAAGCTCTGTGGGGTCTCGATGTTGAGGCACGTCATGCGAGCAGTGTTAGAGCTCGATGAGCTAGAACGTGTTGTCGTGGTGGTTGGACACCAGGCAGAGCTAGTAGAGCGAGAGCTGCGAGGGTATGGTTCTCATGCCCCGGAGATCGTCGCTGCCAGGCAACCAGAACAACGAGGGACTGGCGATGCGGTTTCGGCTGGTCTCTCTAGATTGCCGGATCTGTTACCTGGGGTCGGCGGCTCCGGGTCGGAGGTGCTAGTGCTTCCATCAGATACTCCACTGCTGACCGCAGAGACCTTAAAAGCGCTGGCCAAGGCTCATATGGAGAGTGGAAATGCGGCAACCATTCTTACCATGGAGGCGTCTAACCCAGCGGGTTATGGCAGGGTAGTGCGTAATGCAAAGGGGGCCGTGACTGAGATTGTAGAGGACCGCGATCTCGTTGGTGACCAGGCTATGATTCGGGAGGTAAACACGGGAGTCTATATTTTTGACCTTGCACTTTTGCCGGTAGCGATCAGACGTCTGGCTCCGTCGAACTCACAACGCGAGTACTACCTCACCGATGCCATTGAGCTTCTGACGCAGTCGGGTTATCAGGTTGGAGTGATGTCGGTTGCTGATGTGCAAGAGACTCAGGGTGTTAACGATCTTCCGCAGTTGGTAGCGGCTGAGGAGCTTATGCGATCGCGCATCCTCGCCCGCCATATCGGTGCTGGTGTGATGATGGTTCGGCCAGAGACGATCACGATTGATGCTGAGGTTCAGATAGGTCCCGGGACCACCATCTGGCCGAATACACTCCTGCTGGGTCATACAAGGATCGGTTCACATGCTGAGATCGGCCCTGAATCCAGCCTCATAGACACGGATGTTGGTGATGGGAGCAGGTTGGTAAGAGTAGATGCAACGGCGGCAACTATTGGCAGGTCGGTCATGGCTGGCCCATATGTCTCAATTCGAGAAGGAGCAACAGTATCTGACCGTGCGATCGTAGAGCCCTTCTCTTTGTTAAAGTGAACGGGTGTCCAATTTGACGATTCAGCCAAGTTGGCGAACACTTCTGCATGTTTTTGGTGAGGCTAAGGACGCTCAGGGCTGACTCAGGGTGGAGTCGAGCGAGTACTATGGGGTAGCACCATAACGGTTGCTTCAAGAGAGAAGAAGGAGCTTTTCATGGAGTTGGTCCCGAGGAAGCGGCTCGAGCTCTTTTCGGGTCGAGCTCATCCTGAGTTGGCTCGTGAGGTCGCTGACCACTTGCAGGTCAAGCTTGGCGAGCTCACCTTGCGAGAGTTTTCGGATGGTGAAATCTACTCGCGCTTCGATCAGTCCGTTCGAGGAAAGGACATTTTCCTGCTTCAGTCGCATGCTGGGCCAGTCAATGATTCGATCTTTGAGCAGCTGATCATGGTGGATGCCGCAAAGCGGGCCTCGGCAAAACGGATCACGGCGGTCTGTCCCTACTATGGCTATTCTCGCCAGGATCGCAAGGCCTCGGGCCGAGAGCCGATCACTGCAAAGCTGGTGGCAGATCTGTTTAAGGCGGCTGGCGCTGATCGCATCATCTCGGTTGATCTGCATTCGGGGCAGATTCAAGGTTTCTTTGATGGCCCCGTCGATCACCTTACGGCTACTCAGGTTTTGACCGACTATTTGCGGGCCCAAGACGCCAGTGATCTGGTGATTGTCGCTCCTGATGCAGGACGAGTGAAGGTTGCCGAGCGTTATGCACAGAAGCTTCAGGCTGGACTCGCCGTGGTTCATAAGAGTCGGCCAAAGGGCATGGCCAATGTGGTGAATGCTCTCAACGTTGTTGGAGACGTAGCCGCTAAACGTTGTGTCATCGTCGACGACATGATTGACACCGCCGGCACTGTGACCGCCGCGGCTGACCTGTTGCTCAGCAGAGGTGCCTCCGACGTTTGGGTGATGGCGACCCACCCCATTCTTTCTGGACCAGCTATTAAGCGACTTACCGACTCGAGTATCTCCCGAGTGATCGTCACCAATACGCTTCCATTAAGTGGGGATCGCCTCACAGACAAGATTGAGGTTGTGTCGATTGCGAAGGTGATAGCCGACGCGATTGCAGCCGTCTTTGAGGACGGCTCGGTGTCCGAGCTTTTCCATGGAGATAATCTCTCCTGAAAATTAACGAGCGAGAGCAGCTATGCTCTCTATGTTGTTTCTCAAAAAATATGTAGTCTCTGAAAAAGTGAGGTTTGTGTGGCGAAGGTTATTGCCTATGAAGGTAGAGAGCCAGGGAGTCCCGAGAGTCGGCGTCTTCGTGCATTAGGGAAGGTACCAGCTGTTGTCTATGGCGGCACCTCGAAGGCTCGACACCTATTCGTCGACGCCCACGATTTTGAAACCGCACTTGGTCATAGGGTGAATGTCGGTGCTCTGATGGAGCTTGAGGTGGCCGGCAAGGTGACCACCGTGCAGCTCCAAGAGCTCCAACGGCATCCAGTGCGTCGCAGTCTAAGTCACCTCGACTTTTTGGCGATCAACGTCCGTGAGGAGATGGAGGCCACCATCGAACTGCGATCGGTGAGTGAGGAACTCGAGATGGAGGAGCCGAGCCTGCGAGTCCGAGGACATGTCAAGGATATTCCGGACTTCTTAGAGATCTCGCTCGAGATGCTCGGCGAGGCTGAGGTCTTCACCGCTGGCCAGATTCCACTCGCACAAGGGTTGGTGTTGATAGGCGACCCCGAGATCGTCGTTGCCCGCCTGGCTGACAAGCTTTAGTTGCCCACACCGTGGGAGGTGACTAACTCGGTACTGGTGGTAGGTCTTGGAAATCCAGGCTCTCGCTATCGTGGCACTCGACACAACATGGGATTTGAGGTTGCTGACGCCCTAGCCAGTGATCTCGGGATAGTTTTTTCGCGTAAATATCACGGGTTGCTCGGAAGCGGACGACTTGGGACCTGCATGATAGATGTGCTGCTACCACAGACATTTATGAATGAGTCTGGTCTCGCGGTAGCTGAGTTTGTCCGATACCACCCAATTGACTATCCGGCGGGTCTAATCGTGATCCATGACGAGCTTGACCTCGAACCAGGAGTGGTGCGAGTCAAGTCAGGTGGTGGCCTAGCCGGACACAATGGCCTTAAGTCGATCGCCCACCTGCTTGGAACCCAGAATTTTCTACGGATCAGGGTCGGAATCGGGCGGCCCTCTGGGCGATCGTCTGTAGTTGATTTTGTGCTGTCTAGACCGGGGTCTGAGGACCGAATCGAACTTGATCTTGCAGTTCGGCGTGGTGTCGATGCGATCCGTGACATCATCGAGGTCGGACCCGATCGAGCGATGACTGAGTATAACCAACGGATACGGTGATGTCGTTCAAGGTGTTAACAAGGCTTGTTGCTGGGGTGAGCCAGACTCTGGAGCTTAGGACTCTGGGTGTCGCTCCAGCTGTGTCGGCTGCCCTGGTGGCCCAGAGTACGGCAGGGCGACGCATCCTCGTGATTGTGGCCAGTGAGGTCGAGGCTGAGACGATCGCCTACGACATCGCCAGCTTGCAAGACGGGTGCAACAGTTATTGGTTGCCAGCCTGGGATACGGTCCCGTTCGAGCGAGTAGCACCATCTATGCGCACCGTTGGGCTGCGTCTTCGTGCGCTGTCCGCGCTGCAAGAGAAGTCGGAGAGCGGTGTGGTGGTGACCGCATCGGTGAGATCAGCACTCCAACGCCTAGCTCCAAGTGCTCTTGACCTCGAGCGCTTCAGTCTTCATGTCGGCTCCTCGCTCCCTCAGGTCGAGTTGGTCGAGTTCTTGTTACGCAATGGATACCTGCGCGAAGCTCAGGTATCGAGTCCTGGCGAGTTTGCCGTGCGTGGCTCGATCGTCGACCTCTTTCCTCCTGACGCCGACAGCCCGATCCGAGCTGACTTCTTTGGCGACGAACTTGATCGCCTCGGCATCTTTGATCCTGGGTCGCAGGTAACCATTGATGCGATAGGTGAGTACGGGATTTTGCCGGCTAGAGAGGTGCTTGTTGACAGCCGTTTACGGGCAGGGCTCGAGGAGTTGGCCGAGCGAGCTCCAGTGCTTGGCGACCGGATTCGGGAGCTGCTCGATGGCACGAGCGCAGATCCAGCCGAGAGCCTTCTCCCTCTAGTACTCAATCATCAGGCTACCATCCCTTCTGACCTGCTAGATGAGGATGATGTGGTTATCTTGGCTGGTGGTGCCTTGCTTGAGGCGGAGTCGATACGCCTTGTCGCGGACGAGTTATCTATGACCCAGGCGCTAGCTCCTACTTGGGGGATCGAGGCTACCGAGTCAACAGCAGGCCTGCTCGCCTCCTTTGACCATATCTCAGAGAGTCCGGCGCAATCTGTCCTCCTCACCGATGATGGTGCGGATCCTCACCCACTGCGAATCGACCATAGAGACATGACCGGGTTCGTTGAGCGCGTTGGGTCCTTTATTCGCCGCGGATTCCGAGTGATCGTCACCGCAGAGTCTCAGGCTAGAGTGCGCGCGTTAACCGCAACGTTTGCGAGCTTTGAACGCTACCCGATTGCAATTGGAGCAGATGCTGATCCTCCAGAGGCCGCCGGACTCTACTTGCTCGAGGGCGTGCGGCTCTATCACTCGTTCATCGTAGAGACCGCCAAGCTCGTCGTTGTCGCCGATACAGAGCTGGTACGACCGATAGCCAACCCGAGGACGCCACGTCGAAGCCCAAGGACGCTTAGCTCTACCCTCGATGACTTGGCTCCAGGGACTCTGGTCGTCCATGAGACCTACGGTATCGCTCGTTACCAGGGTATCGTATCGCGTTCCTTGGCCGAGGTTGAGCGCGACTATCTGCTACTGGAGTTCGGCGGTAAGGATAAGATCTATCTTCCTTCCGATCAGACCGACCGCATCACGCTCTACGTCGGTGGAGAGGATCCGGCGCTTTCACGTTTGGGATCCAGAGAGTGGAGTCAACAGGTACGTAAGGCGCGCAGGGCGGCCAACGAGGTTGCGCAGGAGCTCGTAGTGCTGTATCAGAAGCGACTGGTCACCGTCGGTCATGCCAAGGAGGCTGATACACCATGGCAGGATGAGATGGAGTCAGCGTTCCCGTATGAACTCACTCCGGACCAGGTGATCGCTATCGAGGAGATGAAGCGCGATCTTGAACAACCGATCCCTATGGATCGAATGATCTGCGGTGATGTCGGATTCGGGAAGACAGAGATCGCTATTAGAGCCGCATTCAAGACAATTCAGAGCGGGAACCAAGTGGCGATCCTCGTCCCTACCACGATTTTGGCACAGCAACACTATGACACCTTTAGGGAGCGCTTTGAACCCTATGGAGTCAAGGTTGGATTGCTGTCACGCTTTGTGAGCGGACGTGAGGTCAAACGGCTTAAGGAAGAGTTGCGCCTAGGTACGCTCGATTGTCTGGTAGCTACCCATGCCTTGGTCTCCAAAGAGATCGACTTCAAACGTCTAGGGCTCCTCGTAATCGACGAGGAGCAGCGATTCGGGGTTCAACACAAGGAGTTTTGGAAGACACGCCATCCGGACCTCGATGTGCTGACGCTGTCAGCTACTCCGATTCCGCGCACGCTTGAGCTTTCGCTGGTTGGGGTGCGTGACATGTCGCTACTTAGGACTCCACCGCTCGATCGGCAGCCGATCTTAACACATGTTGGTCCAGATGACGATGCTGCAATCTCCGAGGCGATCCGGCGCGAACTTATCCGTGGTGGGCAGGTGTTCTATGTACATAACCGTGTGCGCGATATCCAGTCGGTAGCGCGAAAGGTCGCCGACCTAGTCCCTACAGCACGTATTCTGATCGCTCACGGTCAGCTTCCCGAGCATGAACTCGAACGGGTGGTTGATGATTTCTGGCACCGGAGGGCAGACGTCTTGGTCTGCACCACCATCATCGAGAGCGGTATTGACCTTCCATCGGTGAACACGCTCATAGTCGATCACGCCGAAGATCTTGGACTTGGCCAGCTTCACCAGCTACGTGGGCGAGTAGGGCGTTCGGGGCAGCGAGCATACGCTTACCTGTTCTATCCTCGCACCAAGCCTCTTTCGGTGATTGCGCTTGAACGACTTCGCACTATTGTTGAGAACACAGACCTCGGTTCAGGTTACCGTATCGCCATGCGCGATCTCGAGTTGCGCGGTGCCGGTACCTTTCTGGGGCAACGACAGTCCGGCCACATGAGTGCGGTTGGCTACGAACTCTACGTCCGCCTGGTTGCCGAGGCGGTCGCCCAGATGAAGGGGGACGAGCGTATCGAGGTCGCGGAGATCAACATCGACCTTCCCATCTCTTACTCGATTCCTGTCTCCTATGTTGAGGAAGAGACGGTGCGAATGGACCTGTATCGCCGGCTTGCGCTTGCTCGTACCGATGCAGAGGTCACAGAGCTCGCCGAGGAGTTGATCGATCGTTTTGGGCCACATCCGGATGTTGTTGCCAATCTAATTGCGATGACGCGATTGAAGTTAACGCTG
>DAHZQE010000036.1:0-5528 GCA_027409005.1 Ferrimicrobium sp.
GGCGACACGGACCAGCAGGCAGCAGGCGTATGCATCTATTCGCTCATGTGTCAGGCGAATGCTGATCATTCTCGCAGGCCATGCAGGCGGACCTGCGCGCAGACTCTGCGAGGTGGAGAACGGAGCAGCGTACAACGGGCACAAGAGGTAGTCACAGCCCATCATCGCTCGAGTCATCAGGTTTCACAGTACCTGACTCGCACATAGGCGCATACGTGAATTCCGATACCTACAACCAGGCTGTTTCTGGAAGACCGGATAGGCGCCATGGCGATTCGCCTGCTGTTGATGGACCGTTTGGAACACCTCGTGAACGTGACCGGCCTCGCGAGCGTGAACGGGAGAGGGAGAGGCCGCCGCCCCCCAGAGCCGCTGACCGCATGGATGTAGACCGCATGGACATAGACCCGCCAGTGGTCGCTCAGGCAGATAGGAGATACCGTGAGGTCGAGCGAGATCCTCGCGCGTACCAGCCTGATGGTAGAGGGCATCCGCCCGAAAGGATTGCATACCCGCCAGAAGGCAGAGCATACCCGTCGGAAAGGTCAGCCTATCCAACAGATGGCAGGGATTCCAGAGCGTACCCACAGGACAGGTCCGCCTATCCGCCCGATGCCAGGGCGTATCCTCCAGAGGTTCGTGCGTATCCGGGAGACGTCCGTTCGCCTTATCAGCCAGAGCCTGTCCAAGGCTATCCTGTTGGTGCCCGCCAGCCTGTGACTACGTACGCGTCTCAAGATCCTCGCTACGCTTCAGCCTACTCAACGGGAGATGGTGCACCGCCGGGATATGTTCGGCAGGGTAATTACTATGTCCCGGTCTCGGGCTATGAAGTTCAACCAGGTCTCACTGGTCGGCCATTGGAGCCTCAATACACTAATGGCGGTTACGCGCAGCCTTCTGCGCAAGGACGGGACCCACGCGATCCCCGATATGGTAGCGCGCCGGAATATGCTGACCCCCGGGACCCAAGGTACGCATACCCTAGCCCGGCGCTCACAACTGTGCCCCCAAGCCGGGATCGGGAACCTGTGACAAGCCCGCCGCAAGCCAGGTTCGCTTTCACTGTCATATGCCTCACCCTTAGTAACTCATGCTAACTAGCGCAGTGGTGGATATGGATCGATGCCGCCGCCTGGGTATGATGGTCGACGTAAGTATCGCTAGCCGTCCGTTCTAGAGGATGAGCAGGCACTGATGCGGCCGCATCAGCCGTAATGTCGCCGCCTGGTGTGCAGGAAAGGACTGGTCAAGCTGGCCGTGAACGGGATCCTGCGTATGCCAGAGAACGTGAAAGAGAAAGGGCGAACGCTCCGCCTGCCGCCAGGGGCGATGAAGACCGCCACCAGCGGCGTCGTCTACGCTGACACACGTCAGCCATCTTGGACGCTGAGGCTTTTCACCGTGCGCGGACGAATCCTGGCCTTTTGCGGCATGCCCGCCGCCAGACGCCGTTGCCGTTGGCCACTAAAGTTCTCAGCTGCGATTGGATTATTGCCGCAAACAGCCGGTTAGGTCATGCCCGGTCAGGTAATCAAGCGTTCTGCATTCCGACTTTATGCTCATAGCTCATCCTGGACATTTGTAAAACTGGGCTGCCATCTGTGCTCATGCCATCTGGACGACCTTTCATTTCACTGGAGTTCCGCACATGCATTCTGGACCTGCCGTCACGGACTCGGCAATGTTGTGCTCACGATCAATCGCATGGCGAGGCATGCTGTAGGTTTCTTATAGCAAGGCGTTCAGAGAGCTCGGGTCCTGAGCCACCGGCTGCTTCGGCTGGAAAGAAGCTCACGACCCGGCACGCACGGATATGATAGATTGGTGGAGGACAGACAGACCATGTACACGTACTCGGAGTCGATACTGACCTCAATTCTTGAGCTGCACTTGCGCGTTCATGCTGATTTTCATTTTCGCTCGTGACTTACCGAGGATACAGAAGGATGCTGATACAACACCGCTGTTTCAGCATCTTGTCTGCTCACGTTCGCCCGTCAGTGTCTTCTTCGTCGTGATCCTGACATTCTGAGTCTTGCCGAGTTTAAGCGCCCTTCAGGTGACAGCATGCGCATGAGGGCAAAAGATTGATTTTATTGGCACATTCTTCCTTCGCAAGGTCCGTCTTCTCTTTCCGTAAATGATCGACGGCCCATAAGCAAGAAATCAACAGAATTCCGTACGAGAATTGGAGATTCTGCCAAGACGCCCATATGTCAAATCCTATCTACCGTATCAAGGAGCGGGAGTCCGTTGATCTGTGGAAACTGGGAAGAGTCGCGTGTCGAACCGCAAAAGGAGAGGTTGCCGCTTTGCATTGCGCAAAAGATATTACTATTGCGGGCGATGTGAAGCTGGCCCGATTTGAACGGACGACCATCTGGATATCCCAAGTCCAAGTACATGTAGCACTGGAATCAGATACGCTACCACTGCGCCACAGCTCCTAAGCATGAGGAATGACCTCGATGCGGCAGGATGAACTCGCCCGCACGAGTCGTCGTGACTGCTTGACAATATTAGTACTATAGAAGTTTGAGCCGAAAATCCGCCGAGGAAGTGCTAATCCGACTAGCAAAGCGAAAGGATCAAATATCTGATGAGTGCCGAAGGCTGTATTTCTGATGATGATGCGGAAAAGTTAAAGTCGAGTCGTACGTGAGGGATTGATGCTCGAGTCTCATGCTTTTAATTCCATCGGCAAGCCGCACCAGGCTTCGAGTTCATAGGTCGATCGTCCAGACTGAATAAACTAGATAAACGTACAGCGTCCTCCCATCGCTAGGCCGACCCCTCTCTTTCAACGCCAGCGCGCATTGCTCAAGCAACCAAAAACAAACGGCCAGTTGGGTCAAAACCCTCACAGCTCTTCAAGCGTCAATACATGCCAGCATCAGCTTCTCGTAACCGCTCCAATATATGTCAGTCAAGTTTTGCAGATCTGCGCCCGATGTGAACTCACCCTCTGGTCTCGCCTTTGATCCTGTTTGCCAGTTCCTGTTTGTAAAAATGTCTGTACGCGGCCTTACATTGCTGCAGTCGATCGGGATTCCAGTGGATCATCACCTATCATTGAGTGTCAGTAACGGCTTTTAGCTATACTGCGATTCCTCAAACGGCTTACAATCCGTCGAATGAGCGCCTGATCGTGCGTGCCCAATCCACGCATGGCGTCCTCAAGCAAACCTGCATCATGCTTGGCTTGATCGTCCGCAGCTGCAACGATGTACACGAGCGCGTCCTCCATGTGGCCAGAGAATTCCTTCTTGATGACTTCCTGAAGCGAGCGGTGGTAGCGCTGATGATATTGCTGCGCGATGGCGCGGATCTGGCCATTGCTACGGCTCGTCAGAATCTGGCAGACGGTCATCTGGTCGGTGCCTGCGCGGCCTTCTGTAGCCCGGTAGATCTCCTGAACATCGCCATCGATCTGTTGTGGGATGACTGGAGCGGACTCTTCGGCGCGGCGAGCGGCCATGACCATGTCGAAGAGGCGCTCGGTCTTCATCGACAAGTCGCCCTTCACATCGGCTTCGACTGTCCGGCCGTATTTGCGGTGGTAGTGCTGCTTGATGGCGTTCAGGTCGGCATTTGTCCTGCCGAGCAGGACATCGTTCATGGCGCTTTCCTTGGTGCCAAGACCTTTGGTTGAATCGTTCAGTACGTGGCAGTCTTGCTCTAGAGGGCCCCGCAAGATGGCCATGAGACCGTCGCGGAAATGACCTGAGGTTTCGGAATGCACATCCTTCATCAGATCGCGGTGATGCCGTGCTTGGAATGCAGCTTTGATGGAGTTGATCTCCAGCGGCCCAAGTCGGCCCAGTACTCGGACAAGAGTCTTCTCGTCAGTACCAAAGCCTTTCATCGCCGAACGCAACTCGTCCGCCGCCCGAGACATGTCCATATGCGATTGCTGACCTGGGATGTAACCAGGAGACGGAGGTGTCGGCGCTGCAGGTGGAGGGCCGCTGTATCCAAATTGACCTTGAGGAGGCCCGTAGCCCTGTTGCGGCTGCTGCGGCGGGCCCCACTGCCCTTGAGGAGGTTGATTGAACTGGCCATAGCCTGGTTGGCCATACCCCTGGCCCGGCGGATACCCTTGAGGAGGAGCCGCGCCGCCATAGTAGCCTTGGTTCAAAGACGGATAGGCTATCAGCTGTCAGTCGAGGCCCGTAGGACCGCATTGAAGCATTCATACGTACGTGGCTGCTGGTGAGGTCCCGGAGGCAGCCCTGGTGGGCCCTGACCGTAATAGCCTGACATGCTCAGGGAAATGGCTTCTGACGGTGTCGAGGCTGTCGATGGATCAGACTGAGTATTCGCCGACGGCGAAGGCGACCGATAAGTAATGCAGGAATCCAATCAACGGGGGCAAATGGCAATCGTTCAGGAAGTGAGCCACAAGTCTTCGGCAGAGGGCATGTGGTGCTTCGTACGAGTGGGGCTGTGACTTGGCTGTGCTTGGATGTGCAAGAGCTCTGGGTGGCTTAGGCACCTCCCAGCCGGACTGGCCGTTCCAAAGGATCGCGACATGGCGCCTGTCTGCGGAGGTCGGGGGCCAAAGGCGAGGTGGACTCCTTCACATCTTCGTCTGGAAGTGTGTTTACGGTGCTCAGCCTCTTGTGATATTCAGATCTGCATGGATCGCAGGGCTGAAAGTCCTCGCCTCAGTGACACGCACGGGCCACAGAGCCGAAACGTGACACCATCTGCACGTTCTTCTTCCCCCCTCGACGATATCCATGATGCAGACTCGTCAATCACGCTTACTTCAATGGGTATGGGCGGCGCTCTCTATAGCCAGCGTACGTCGAAGAAATCCCATAGTCTCTCGAGCCACGTCGAGCCTATGTCAGAGAGCAGAACGCCACCCGCGGTGTAATGTTGGCCCTCATTGGGCTGCACCAGTGAAGGCATCCTCTGGTACTCTCGGCAAAGTTTGGGACCCTCTGCCTACATGGCGCAGCAGTACAAACAGCGCTGGACTCGAAGTACGGTAATGTCCGATCACGGCTCTGTGCCACGCCAAGGCCTGCTTCGCCTCATCCGCGGCGGGGCACATGGTACGTCACTGCATTAGTCGGCAAGGTTACTACATCCTTGGATCATCATGATAGCGAGCATCCTCTTCCTGCTGCAGACAGCTCAGTAGACGGGAAAGATCACGCTCAGGGGGCCTGCATAGCACTGCCAACCATCAGGCTTATGTTACCCCTCCGCTCTGCGAGACAGATCGCGTGACGGTAAAGTAGAGTGACCTAGATTGTTGACTCACAGACATCTTCGCCACTGCGTGACCACACGACTACGGCTACTGACGATCTCGGAACTCGTCCGACCCTCTCGATCATCAGACGCAGATTGACTGAGCTTGAGCCATATTTGACCAGCCAATACAGGCGGGCCAAGAACCGAAATCTTCGCTCAGCGCACGCGACTATTCTTCAGCCTTGGTGACAATCGTCGATATAATTGCGCTCACCCCAGCCCCTGCTCTTCGAAACACATAATCCCCATTATGGCCA
>DAHZQE010000043.1:0-5213 GCA_027409005.1 Ferrimicrobium sp.
ATAAAGGCGATAGGCCATCGAAATAGATTGGCGAAAAGTTTGAGGGGAAGAGCCCCCCAGAGAGAGGGCCTAGCAGCATGTCCCCGACGCTGATACACCGCTCTCGGCATCCCGGGCAACCTGCCAGAACTGAACGAGAGCGCACCGAGATCCCCAGAATCTGTGCTGGTCTTGAGCATGCTGAGTACACCTGCATTGAGCGTATCGGCTGCTTGCGGCTTATGGCTGCCGGCTGGGTGGCCGGAGAGGACGGATCGTGAGGCTCCAGTCATGCCGGAGACACTGCTAGCTCTGCTGTTGCGGCCGCTGACGCTCGAGACGGCGTCGGTGAAAGGCATGGTGCCGCCTTCCGTGGCCTGTGGACAAGCGAATGTGACCAAGATGCAGACGGAGCTCCAAGGCAGGGTATCCAAGCGTCATGCAGAGCGAGGAGGCAGAGGGATGATGGTGATGTGATGGGAAAGACAATGTCAACAGAAAGTGGTGATGGCAGAGACGTGGGAAAGGCGCAGAGCTTGGGTAGCGGAAGGGTTGGCCTTCCCTCCGCCGATTGCATTGAAGGTGCTTTCGTGATGTTGGTGTTCGGAAGAAGTTGCAGGTGCGGGTTGGTAATAGCAAAAAGCGTCGTCAGCTGATACTCGTCTGGGCCTGCTGCATCTGCAACGTACCTTCCCAGCTTGAACGTGTAGCTCACACGTGTGTCTATGTCGTCAAATCGTCCACGGCTCTGACGGCAAGAACGCCCCAAATGTAGAAACTCGGAATAGAGAAGCGAAGTAGGCCATGAAGGTTACCTAGGAAGGGTATATGTGAGTTTCTGCATGCCTTTTCCATCTAAAAGTGAGCCGCCACCAGGAGTCCCGCGAGTGCCTTCCACGCCGGCATTCATGCCAGAAGTTCCACCATGAATGAACAATTCCGAAGTAGTCTACTGAGCAGCAGGAGCGGCGTGCTCGGCTACCGTTTTGTCAGCAGCAACAGGTTGCTGCTGAGTGCCGTTGGCACCAGCTGGCATGCCCTCGCCAGTATGGCTCTCGGTCGTTGGAATGCCGTTGTCCCTCTCCCAGGCTGCAGGCTTGGCCCATTGCGGATCCCTCCCTATTGTCGCAAGTCAGTGCGGGCAACAACATCAATGACTCCACGCAAGCACATACAAGGACCGGCATCGCTCAATGCACATCCGCCCGGACATTCGCATGTCCCGCCGAAGTCCATCGGCAAATTCTCCTTCGGCACCTGACTCAACAGCTCCTTCTGATACCCACTTCCCAACACGTGAATCTTCGCCACGGTGACGGGATCCAAAAACCTCTTAATCACACTGAAAACACCACTGAAGCCCCACGGCGCGTTGATGATGTACAATTTCCCCAGCCTCTCCGGATAGTAATTCTGCGAGATTCCACTGGCCCGCCCAAGGTACCCGTAAACCTGACCCGCTTTCCCCAAGCCCACCCCTTTCATGTCCATGATGGTGCAGCACGTCTCGAGCAATTGGCCGGCTTTGCGCGAGCAAGCTGGTAGGCGCGGGTCTGCCATCTTCTCGTATTCGACTACGAGGTTCTCCAGCATGCGCTCGTCAGTGGTGATTTTGCGGAGGGCGTCGAGGTCAATTTTGCCGAGTTGTTCGATATAGACGGGTCGGCCGTCTTTGTCGGTCTTGTGGTAGTACTGCGGGTAGTATTTGAAGACTTCTGGTTTCTCTTTGTAGTCGAAGTTGCGGACGAGGTCGTCAACGCCGCCGCCGAACTCGCTCCGCCATTTTTCGCAGTCCTCGAACCTGTTGCGAGTCAGTGTCCGGCCCTTCTTCATGCACAATCGTCCTCACATCTTCTTCGACAGCTGCACATCGAACTTCCGGGCCCGCAGGAACCGCAGCATTGTGAGAGTGTCGAGTCTCTGCGTGTACCCCTCTTGCTCCAGCATCATCCGCAGCTGGTACACCGCCGCATCTTGCTCCTTTGTGGTGTGGCCCGGATGGCCGGATTGAGCCTCAGGCGCAGTCGTCGGGTAGTCATAGTGATCATACTTAGGGTCAAGCTCCATATGTGGGTTGGTGCCCGTCTTCGAGGACGTGCTCGGTCTTGCAGACATGCTGAGTGACGGACCGCGTGGAGCCGTGTGTGGAACTCTGTAGGTTTGGTCTGGGTTTTTGGTCAAGGATATGTCCTCAGGCGAGGTATCCCGAATGTTAGCCTTGAGTCAGGAATAGGGGTTTAATCAGTGGTCAAGGCCCATTGTTGACACGATGCTATTCTTTGTTGGCGGGGAAGTTCAATCGATCTTCCCCGTGGCGGTGCAGGGCCCATGACGAAATGCTTGGCAAGCACATGTGGGTGTGGCACAGGCACGCACGTTTCATGGGCCATTGGGCAGGAGCGGCGCAAGCTTGCAGCGGGAAGCAAACGTGAGGTGGTAACGCATGACATGCATGCCGTCTGTACGCAGACAGAGCCTATCTTTCAATCTACCCCTTGTTCTCGATTTGAACCTTGTGCTCCGGCTTGCGCCTCAAATGATGCACCTTGGGGATCTTCAAGGATAGCAGTCCCGCCTCCAGCGTCGCCTGTATCTTCTCGGTATCACACTCCAGTGGCATCGTAAAGACGCGTCTGAAGAAGCCGATACGCCTCTCGCCCACCAACAGCCATTGATCGAGGTGAGATTCATAGGGTGCATGACGGGACGCTTTCGCATCCAGCTCCCCTGCGGCTTTCACTTCGCCTCCACTCTGGACATCGTTTCCGACGCTCGGGGTTGGCTCCTCAGCCTTCTTCGCTTCCGCTTCAGCCTCGGACTCCTTCGGCTGGCCTGGCCGGAACGTCTCGCCGTAGACAATGAGTTGGTGGGCGTTGTTCCATTGTACGTGCAGGTCTGCTACGTCTTTCACGCCGGGAACTTCGATGTCGATCAAGTAGTGGCTGGGCAGGTCACGGACATCGACGTCGGGGTAGTTCGGGTAGTCCTTAGGCTTCGGGGTGCGGTTGGCGAGATAGGCAAGAAAGCTCTGGTGCTGATGCGCTCGCTCATGGGGATGGTCAACGATTGGCGGGAGCTGTCATTATTAGCTGTCCGTGGCTCTGATGGGCTGGAGTGGGCTGGGCTGACTGGAGGTCCGGTTGGGTCTTCCCAGATGACTACCATGGTGTCGTGTGCTCGGTCTTAGTGGTATATGTTGAAGGTCTCTGGAACGAACTCCTGCTTTCGCTTTTTGCAATGCTGGTGATTTCGTAGAGCAACGAAAGTCGATGATCCTACCTTATTATATGCTGTCGCGAAGTTGTCGCGTGAGACTTACCTACCGACATTCGCCTGCGTGCCCGCTTAGTCGCAACGTGAGATCAGTCCACATTGGGCTGTGCGGCGTAGACATTCCCGGCTTGTCCCGCGCATTCTCTTGTGGCCGTCTGCGTGTTCATGCGCGCTGTGAGTGGCGACCGGACGAGCAGCGAAGCGATGCAGTGCAATCAGACCACGTGTAATCAACAGATGCACGTGTAAAGACAACAGACACTGTCATTCGGCGTGATATCGAGGCTTATGTCTCGAGTGGCTCGTCCGTGCTGTGCCAGGCGTGGAGGTGAAGTCGAGAACGCGGATCATGAACGAGGTGTTGGACGACGTGGCGTGATATCAAGCGTCGGTCGTCACCGGTATCCTGATTGCTCAGATATTGCCGAACTCAATCTTGTGAATTCACGGTATAGTAGAGTGTGAGTAGAGCTGTGGTGGTTATCAGGGTGGTCTTTCGCACTGTTACTGCTGCGCCCAAAGCAGACAGGATGCTCCTTGCACACACGGCGGTGTCTGAACGTCGAGCTGGCCCTGGTACTAAGCCTACGTACGGAGACCCATTCAATGTCAATATCAATATGCACTGGTCGTCAGAACTGGTGTCTTCCAGGGGGACTTCTCCGTTACACCAACGTTCCAGTAGCAGAGGCCTGAGCACGAGTTACTGTACTCCTCACGCATCAGGCAGACTTCCTCGAGCCTGCGGTGATCGCCTTCGAAGTCGCGAAGTCCAGCGCGTTCTCGGCGAATACAACGTTGCCGTCTCTGCCGAGGCCTAACGCTCACTGTCGCCTTGGCATATCTTCGGGGTGGTGTCTGACACGGAGACGCTGCGTAAACGATGGGCGCATGACACAAGAGATCGGCCAGCAGACTCCCGGTCACAGTGCCGATCACGCTCTCCCCTTTGAGCCAAGGCGGATCAGCTAGAGCTGCAAATCACCGCGCCGCTGACGATCCCACGGCGACGTCAATTCGCGTGTGGCCAGTGTCTTTCGTCTGCTGCAATTCGCTGTGCTGTTCCATGCCATGTTGCGATGGACTTCCGCGCTCCGTTGAAGCCCGGCCCAGCGCTGCCTCATCATCGTAGACGGCTTGTTCTAGGGCTTGGCCAAAGTTCGCGCCGTCGACGATCATTACAGTCCACCCAGCGACTGCCCAGCCGCGGAGATATTTTACGGTAAAAAAGCTCCTGTGACGTAGCTTGCACCGCGCAGCAATAGCGCCAGAACAAAGACGGTCCAGATTTAAGATCGTCGAAAGCAGCCATCGCCGAGTGCTTCCGCGCGGCCGGAGCTACGGTCCTATCGTCACCAGCATCCCCCCTACCCTATCGCAATCTCTCTCATGATCGTGACGCATGCATTTTCCTGTACGACTCGGTGCATCCCTAGCTTGAGCTCTTCCAACTCCCAGTGCTTGAACCTCCTGCAACCTGCTGTGAGACCACGCGGAAACCCTCGCCCAGCCAATACAACACTCTCCCAAGGGAAGCAGCGGTCCTCCCTGCTGTTCCTTTCTCCGCCATGTCACGACCGGTTACCCCTTATGGCAGCGTGCCCAATCCCACCGACGGCCACCTCGGAAAAGGCTACGGAAACGCAGGGACGGGCATCAGCGACTTTGCGCAAGGCAATCCGAACAACACATCTCCACTCGCGCAAACTACAGGAGCAGCCGCTCCGCTTGATAGCTCAGTGACTGGATCCGCCGAGGGCAATTATGGGAATCATGGACTTGATCGAGCGACTTCGTCTGCGTCTACGGCTGTACCTGCTACGGCGCCGTCACGGAGTAACACGCTGAAGAAGAAGAGCAGCGTGAAGAGGATGGGTAGTCTGAAGCGGAGCGGGAGCAAGCGCAGCGTCGCCGCTGGTAGCATTAAAGGCGTGAGCGGGAGAGCTGGCGAGGATGACTTC
>DAHZQE010000370.1:0-3347 GCA_027409005.1 Ferrimicrobium sp.
TTCAAGCGCGGCGCGAGCCGTGCGTCCACTCTGAATTACGTCATCGACGAGGATAGATCGGACGTCGATAGGGTAGTCGATTGTGAAGGAAGGGTGATTGCTCCGACATTTATAGATCTCCACACCCATCTTCGCTACCCAGGAGTTGATGAGGACGATGATCCGACCTCTATCGCCCGAGCAGCATTAGTGGGAGGCTATGGTGTCATCGTCGCGATGGCGAATACTCAGCCACCGATTGATCGTGTTGAGCGGTGGCGAGAGGCGAATTCGTTATTTGCCACCCTCCCCATCGAGGTCGTCCAAGCTGCGACAGTAACCCTCGGCCGCGAAGGCCACAGGTTGGTGGATTTTGAACGTCTGGTGGATGCTGGGGTCGAGATCTTTAGTGATGATGGTTCCGGGATCCAGGATAGTAGCGTCATGCGTCAGGCGTTGGTGGCATCGGCGGAGTTCGGAGTCCTAATAGCCCAGCATTCAGAGGATGCGGCGCTCGCTGCGGGTGGGGTGGTAAATGACGGAGTAGCGGCGGATGCACTTGGGGTAGCCTCCATTCCAGAGGTGGCGGAGTCGGTGATGGTCGCTAGGGATATCGAGCTCCTCAAAGGCATTCCTGGACGACTCCACCTCCAGCATGTGAGTGCACGTGAGTCGTTGAACCTCTTTCGGCAGGCGAAGCGGGAGGGTTTGCGGATCTCGGCCGAAGTGACCCCCCATCACCTGTTGCTGCCGGATACTCGTGTGCTCGGCGGCGATACCAGGTTTAAGGTGAACCCACCGTTGCGCTCCGTCCCTACTCAGATGGCTCTCCTGCAAGGGGTGCTCGACGGCAGCTTCGATGCGGTGGCCACCGACCATGCTCCTCATCCAGACTCGAGAAAGCGAGGCTCTTACCAGGAGGCCGCGTTTGGAATGGTTGGTATCTCCGAGGCGATGCCAGCGACGTGGACGGCGCTCTGGCGTACGATTGGATCCGGCGAGAGAAGGAAGCTCGGATCGGATCTGGCTTCGCCGGAGTGGATTGCACTTGGTAGATTGCTCTCGTGTTTGACGTCTGGACCAGCTGAGGTGCTTGGGCGTTCGATCCGATTGGCACCGCAGGCCAGAGCTGATTTGGTGGTTATCGATCCAAGTGCTGAGCCCAGGGAGATACCAAGTCGGTGGTACAGGTCAGGGAACTCTCCTTATCGTGGAGAGATGTTGATCGGGCGGGTTGATGATGTCTTTCTTGCTGGCAGACAGGTCGTTGATGAAGGAGAGGTCGTCGATGCATGAGGATTTGGCTCTTCAGGCGGAGCATTTGGGTGCTTCTTGTGAGCTGGTGACGTCCGAGGGAGTTCCTGCTCCGGGTGCCTCTAGTGCTTCTGAGGCGCCGATGAGGGTGTTGAAAAGGTCTGATGGGACTGAGGACTATCGACTAGAGATCGGCGGCAGTGGCTCGGCCGGCTTCGATGCCGAGTTGTTCGTCACCACACCTGGATGGCTAGTGCTCAAGGACGGTACTCGCTTTGCCGGTGAGTTTGTTCACTCTAACCAGTCGCCGCCGCCATCGGTCACTGCAGAAGTGGTGTTCAACACGGCGATGAGTGGCTACCAAGAGGTGATCAGTGATCCCTCGTACTTTGGCCAGATGGTGTGTTTCACCACGGCCCAGTTAGGTAATTATGGGCTGACTCAAGCTGATTTCCAAAGTGCCAGAGTGTGGGTCTCGGCCGTACTCGCACCGCGTTATACCGTACGGGTATCGAATTTTGCAGCCCAGCGTTCGCTAGCGTCGGTGCTGGAGATGGCCGGGGTTCCGTTGTTTGTAAATTTCGATGCCCGTCGACTAGTGCGCCACCTTCGTGACGTCGGTGCTATACCGGGGAGATTGACAACTGAGGACCCAGAGTCCGCCCTTGCCGAGGTGCGAGACGCCGTCGGAACCGAGGGTAGGAATCTGGTTGATCAGGTTTCGACCGCATCTAGCTATACCATTGCACCGCTCGCTGTCTCTGAAGGCGCCACTCCCGGCCGACTTGTGGTCATTGACTATGGCGTGAAGCGTGCGATGTTGGCGAGCCTACGAGGACCTTGGGAGATCGTCGTGGTCAATGCGAGTGTCGGTGTAAGCCAAATTCGGGCTCTAGCTCCCTCTGCCGTCTTTCTCTCTAACGGCCCTGGTGACCCCGAGGCGCTTGGAGACAAGGTTGCCACCATCGCTGCATTGGTGGGTGAGGTTCCGATCGCAGGCATCTGTCTCGGCCATCAGCTGCTCGCTCTTGCTCTAGGGGCTAGTACCTACAAGCTCAGGTTTGGGCACCACGGCTCCAATCATCCGGTTGCTCGTCTCACCGATAATAGCGTCGCCATCACCGCCCAGAATCATAACTACGCGGTCGATGAGGAGTCGCTTGGTGATCTCGACACGGAGATAGAGATCACCCACCGCAATCTCTTTGATGGTGTAGTGGAGGGGTTTCGGTGTCCCGAGCTTCGTGCCCTGAGCGTCCAGTATCATCCTGAGGCGGCGCCAGGTCCGCTTGAGGAACGGACTTACATGGCTACTCAGATCGCTGGTTTGATCGCCAACGGAGGTGTTTTTCATGCCTAAAAGGAATGGGATAGATTCGGTACTGGTGATTGGATCAGGTCCGATCGTCATAGGACAGGCCAGCGAGTTTGACTACTCGGGTGTGCAGGCGTGTCGCGTACTTCGTGATGAGGGGATCCGAGTTATATTAGCGAACTCCAACCCAGCTACGATCATGACCGATCCAGAGTTCGCTGACGCTACTTACATCGAGCCGTTGACGTTAGAGGTCATGACCAAGATAATCGAGCGCGAGCGGCCAGATGCGCTGCTGCCTACGCTCGGAGGGCAGACCGCCTTGAACCTAGCGATGGATCTCGATGGCAGCGGAGTTTTAGCACGCTATGGGGTTCAAATGATCGGGGCCAAGCCCGAGGCGATCCTTGTGGCCGAGAGTCGTGAGGCCTTCAAGGATCTTTTGATCTCTATGGGTTATGAGCACGCGACTATCAAAGGTGGTCTCGCGCACTCAATTGAGGATGCGACCCGTATCGCCGAGTCGTTGGGCTTTCCAGTGATGTTGCGTCCGTCGTTCATCCTTGGAGGAGCTGGAACCGGAATCGCACATTCACAGCAGGAGTTCCAGTCGATGATGGAGGCGGGTCTCATGGCCTCGCCAGTCCACGAAGTCCTGATAGAGGAGTCGATCGCGGGCTGGAAGGAGTTCGAGCTCGAGGTTATGCGCGATGCTAACGACAACTGTGTCGTCGTCTGCTCGATAGAAGCTATAGCTTCGAATAGCCCGCATCATCAACGTAAACACCCAATAGGCACT
>DAHZQE010000045.1:0-3228 GCA_027409005.1 Ferrimicrobium sp.
AAGCGTCAACCAGCCGAAGCTGCGTGAGCAGCCCAGGAAGCCCCGTCCGTAGGGGTGGGGCGGATGTCACACAAGTCACTCAAGATTCGCTCCGGTAGGTCGATGTCCTCTTTGAGGAGATGAGCCGTTGACACTGACCTCCCCCTCTTTGTCGAGCGGCCTCTCCTCATCTTTGTGTACGGGAGTTGATGATTATATGTACCTTGCGGATGCATGCATAGCTATGCATTGAAGTTCGAGTTGGGTGGCTCGCCCGGACTTTGGGCCAGACGATTGCCGATCTCGACTTAGATCGAGTCCCGGCGACTAGTCGCTTAGGCGGGACTTGATCAGTACCTCTATTGGTGTCTGACCGCCTGTCGAAGGCGGGGCAGAAGGAGTGGTTTAGGTTCTCGGTCTCCCGTGGGGTAGCAGACCTGGATCGATGTCCGATAGGTTCGGGTTGGTCTGATCGCGCTGGGAGACGACGGGATCGACGAGTCGCCAGACGTTGCGAAAACGTGGATCATCCCAGCGGATGCCGAGCTCATCGGAGGGGTTATAGTACCCATCGACGAGGTATGTCAAGGTGATGTCAGTGAGTGTCGCGAAACCATGAGCAACTCCTGGTGGAATGAAGACACCGATTGGGTTTGTCTCACCCATCTCAATATCCATCACGGTGTCATGGGTAGGGGATTCCGGTCTTAGGTCATAGAGGACGACCTGCGCGGTGCCGTCGACGATGTACCAATAGTCAGCCTGGTGCAGGTGGTAGTGTAACCCTACCAGGGATCCGGCGATTTTGTCGGAACGAGATCCCTGCACCATCTCACGACCGAGTGGGAACCATGAACGTCGGTAAGTCTCTTGAAACTTACCACGGGCGTCGGCGTGGACTTCAGGTTGAATGATAACGACATCATCAATGAGGTCGTTGAGCTCGTGATTAGCCATGTGGTACCGCCGTTTCATCGAAGGAGTGCGACACCTAGGCTAACAGTTGACCGGTTCACACCGCGCATCTTCATCTCGCCATCGCGGACAGCGGCGGCTTAGGCGACGGCGTGACCGAGATCCTTCAACATCAGACCAAGGTCGTGACTGTTCGAGGCGTTGGCAAGTGCGGTCTCTGTTGTTATTTTCTCGTCGGTTACTAACTTGGCGAGCGCCTGATCGAATGTCATCATACCGTAGAAGGCACCCTCAGTGACGATTGTTCTGATATCGGTGGCTCGTTCTGGTTCGAGGATCGCTTGCTTAACTCTCCCATTGGTGACCAGAACTTCGCAGGCCGCCACCAACGTTCCCCCTGTACTGGCTTCTACGAGGCGCTGCGAGATGACGCCAGCCAGGATGTCGGCGATTGATACTCTCGCCTGTTTCTGTTGGTATGGAGGGAAGAAATCTATGATGCGCGAGATCGTCTCTGCAACCCCGAGAGTGTGGAGTGTGGAGAGTACGAGATGGCCAGTCTCAGCGGCTTGCATGGCAGCCTCTACCGTTTCAAGATCTCGCATCTCTCCGACGAGGATCACGTCTGGGTCTTGACGAAGTGATGCACGTAATGCCGATGCGAACGTCCTCGTATCGAAGCCGATCTCTCGTTGGTTTACAAATGAACGCTGATCTTGATGTATGTATTCGATTGGATCTTCGAGAGTAATGATGTGTTTGGCCTTGTTTGTGTTGATTGCATTTACCATGGCAGCCAAGGTTGAAGACTTCCCGGAGCCGGTGGGTCCGGTGACCAGGATAAGTCCGCGCTCGATATTTGCTAAGTCGGCGATCGAAGAGGGTAATCCGAGATCCTCGTAGGAAGGCGCCTGTGGTTTGACCGAGCGAAACGCGAATCCTATAGCTCGCCCAAAGAGAAAGCAGTTCACCCGATAGCGTCTACCACGGGTATCGACGTAGGCAAAGTCCGTCTCCCCTGTCTTCTTGAATATGGCCGTGGCCGATTCTGGCATGATCGCCTCCATCATTGCCGCAAGGTCTTCCCCGCTAGGAGAGGGGAGTGTTTCGATGGTGCTGAGGCGTCCGCTTACCCTCACGCACGCTGGGGCATTAGCCTTAAGGTGAAGGTCAGAACCACCTAGAGTTCGCAAGGTGTCGAGGTAGCTCTCAAGAAGGACATGGTGACTAGTGGCCATACCTGGTATTCTTCGACCAGCTTTGCAGATAGCTGAAGTCGAGCCAAAGAGGAGCTATCTTCCAGTCGTGTAGCTACGCCTATACTGTTGTTTGAAGAATCGTCTCTCGCCTTCGAGGTGTCCCATGACAGTAATCATCATCTTTGTCGTCGCATTCATCGGGTTGGCGATCGTAGCGCGGATCGGGTTGTCGAATGCGACACGCGAACGCCGTTCCATGTCTGGCCATCGCCAGACTCTCGACATGATCTCTAAGGTGGCTGATGCCCCGACTGCCGATCGTGATGCTCGTACATTCAAAGTGGAGCCTTTACGTCCGGTTAGACTCGATCTCTCGAAACTCGATCATCTCACAGATCCAGATCTCATTCGTATTACTGCACCGCTAGGAAATGACGATGACCACCTCCAGACCACACCTGAGCCTAGAGGTATAGAAGACCGGGAGAATGGCGACCTGAGCCTGGATTCCGAGCCACCAGTACCAGCGCACGACACCTCCGAGCTCGTTGAAGATCCGTTGTCTGTGCCTGAACATGCTTCAACAGTCGACTCTGGACTGGTGTTTGGAGAAGAGGGTGTGTTAGAGAAGAAGGCTGATGCCGATGCGGACTCCACTGTACAGCTCACTCCTATTGGTGGTGTGCTCGCATCGTCGATGACCGAGGCTATGCCAGTGATCGACGCCTCTTTGAGCGAGAAGGAGTCCAGTGCTGAATCAGACGGCCGTGGATCGCGTGAGCATCGTGTCTATTCGACCGGCAGGAGTCTGCCGTTGTCAGCTATGGCTGTCGGCGCGGGCGCTATCGCAGTGGTCCTCGGCGTCGGTTTCTTTCTGCTCGGACGCAACACTTCATCGACGGTTATTCCACCTTCGTCGGCTACACGCACGACCACCCCTTCGAACTCGCGCTCATCCACAGCCTCAAAAGGATCTAAATCTACGTCGACCACCAAGAAAAAGACCTCTACTGCGGCTGGTGGCTCCTCGTCGACTCCGTCGAATTCCTCCACCCCTAGCAGTGGCAGCCAGTCGACAAGTTCATCGTCGTCGACACCGTCTAAGTACACCCCGGTTAGCGCGAATTCGAGTTAT
>DAHZQE010000049.1:0-9734 GCA_027409005.1 Ferrimicrobium sp.
GGTCCACGAGCTAATGGCGTCCACATAGTAAACGATACCCTGCCTTGAGCTGACTACGGGTCTCCGAAAGCGAGGAACCTCTCAAGCGTTCCCGTTAAATCTGTTGCGGCATGCCTTGACGCAGCCGCGGTTGCGTCGAGATGGAAGCCAGCTGAGTAACACACATCAGACTCTTTAAAGGGCGCAAAGGACCCCTATGCCCTCAAGGTGCCGCAAGAAGCCACGGGTACTCCAGTCATCGATGCTCCTGTCACACACTGTCGCGATTGCAGCTCCTCCTCCCGACCACGGACGTATCACAGACCTCTGCATACACATTATCGGTCATCATTCCGGGCCGACGCATGCCAGCGGCCACCGCATCTGCAATGAACCCGAGCTCCACTTTGGCGTTAATGAGCCGTTCGCTTGAACCCAATGTCGTTGGGGCAAGAGGGCGCATCAGCGTTCTATATGCTCACTATCTTCGCATCTTGAGAGGTTGGGTGTTCGTATGCTTCAGTTGCCCACTCGGCAATCTCCAACGTCAGCTGATATCCGAGTGTCGGCTCAACGAAGTGCTCAATGGAGGGAAAGGTAGCGAAGTCAAAACCGCTGAAGTCCAAAGCACACTTGTCGAGGTATCCATGTCCGCAATCCGGTGTAAAAGTGTCGTTGGCTGACCCATGTCCAGTCGCGTTCGGCCATGTTTGCAAAGGTACTCAGGGCACCGCCGCCGAGAGTAGCCGTAAGCTTTCGCCTACATGTTCGTACAATGTGATTGCTTGCTGACACCTCTTGTGATGGCTTGCGAGACTGCGAACCAACTTCTTCGGCGGCGTCTACCTTACGAGCACGCATGGCTAGTTTCCCAAGCGGAGCCGTTACAGAATTTCGTTCGCGATAGCCAGAGCGGGCTTCTTTGAGAACGGACCACGGGCTGGACTGGAGAAACTATGACCACACGGTAGTCACTCATAGATAGCATTCATCAGAGATCTGCGCAGACATCCACAGTTTCTGTTGTGCTCGCGCGACTGCCTCTGACAGCAACAGTGTACTGTCGACAGTGTACTGTCAGGGACACTGTTGACACCACCTCAATGGAGTAAATGCATCCTGATTGATGAGAAGGACACCTCTCCGCCAGAAAGTGCTATCATGTCGGTCAATGCTGCTTAGTCAGCTGCGCCACTACCTCCCCTTCTCTTCGCTACGCAGTCTGATGCGGTCCGACACCGGCGTCATCCCCGGAGTCCACACACCAGACAGAAGTCTTTCAAAGAACATGTTAAATATCTTTCGGACGCGATGCATTCTAAAAGCAAGCCTCGCACAACAATCCACGACCTTTTGAACAACTCCATAGTCCTCCGACAGACAGCGCCCTACGTCCCCATCAGATCCCTTCTTGCCCTTGGTGAAACCTGCAAAACCCTACACGATCTCATTTTCGCTCAATCAGAAGCCTGGCGCTATTTGGACCTCAGCAATATTCGCTCTGCGCAGATTGACTCCTCGCCGATCGATGTCGGTGGCGTCTCATGGCGGGCAGAGCGCATGGACGAAGCGCTCACAGAGGACGACTTTTATGCTGGTCCCCTTCGTGGCATATTCTCCCGACTTCACAGAGGACACTTGCTCCGCAACGTTCAGACACTCCTATTGGATGGATTGTCCGTGCCAGCGGACCTGGTCCGAGACATTGTAGCCGAGGATCGCTATAACGTTAAGATCTTGAGCATCCGCGAAGCGAAGCATCTGAATGAAACGAAGTTACAGCAGGTCTTGAGGTATATCGTGCGACCTACCCGACCGGAAGGCACCCCAAAGCTACGAGCATTGTATTTCTTCGGCCCAAAGGATGCGGCGACATCGATAATCGCACAGCAGCAGCGACTTGAGGGTTCCTCTGGCCTAGGTGTGATGGCATCCGAAGGTGCGCAGATTGGGGCGGAGTGGAATCAGCGATCATCGACGTTGCTGACTACTGCGCTGAGCTCGGAGGAGACAAAGTGGTATAATGCTACCGGACGAGCTCTCCGCAAGCCGCAATACGAGTGGCCAGACACGATCAACATCTGCAGAGGTCTCATCGCTTTCGACGCTATACTTTGCAGAGGACCGCGCCATGACATTCGCAAAGTACAGAGCAAGGATTTCCTCCAACCTGCTATCGCCACGATCGCCTTGGGACCTACTGGCTGTGAGACTTGTGGCTCATCGCCCGAACTGCCTGCTGTGTTTGGCGAAAGCGAGGAGTCAGCATTACCGTTGATCGGGCCTGCGCCTACACATTCCTCGACTGTTCGAGCTGCCCAGTATCCTCACCTTCTCAACCTCAATGGCAGCGTGCCCCGGCTTTACCTCCGTTGCGAAGACTGCCTGCGCGGGCGTTGGTGCGAACGCTGTAACCGCTGGTGGTGCGAAGACTGCTACGAAGGACCAATCTCCCGGATCCACTTACGAACCGAGCTTCAACAAGTCGAGGCCCGAAGTGAGATAGAGAGGAATGACTGGGCGAGCAGTCTGAATGGCAAGGCGGCCTCTGTCAAGGTATATTCTAAGCTTTGCGTTGAACATTGCCTTGTTTCCGAGATGATGTCAGGCGCTGGAAGTAATGGGATGTGGGGATGACGGTACTTCCGTCGGACCTCGTTCTTGGTTGCGCCTGTTCGGATTCAGGAGGAGCCGCTGGCTGATCTGTATGCCAGGTCGCCGGCGTCCACAGAGACTGCTTCGGGTGTGGACGGACGTGCGAGAGATGCAAAGATCTATACATACGCAGATGCGGCAATTGCACGACCGAGTATTGCATTACTCACGATGAAGGCTGTTCCATGAGCGAGGTACGTATCTCAGCTTTCATACCTTCGACAGGTGACTGATGCTGTTGTTTGCAGTGCGCGTGGTGCAGTCGTAGTGGACGAAGGACGAGAGAGCTGTTTTAAATTGAGAGACTTGTCCAAATACGGAGATGCGCGCATCCATCGCACTCGTAATTCCTTCGGCCACCTCATTGGTGAGCTTCGCCGCAGCCAGCTGAGCTTGGCCACAGCTTCGTTATCAATGGACAGCGTTCATTATCACATATCGAGCCTCCTCCTGCGGTCCTTTGAGAAGATTAAACGAGACGCTGTTATGGAAAGTGCCACCTCCACTTCCGACCTGGAAAGGACGCCGAGGAACAAAGGCGCTATTGAAGACGTGACCAAAACTTACCTGGATGCCATCCATCGAGAAGCGCAGTACAGAACTCAACGCCATTCTGGAGGTCAATGACCATGCTTCAGAGGATGCGAAGCGTCTTGATCAACTGCTGGCCTCCAGAAACGGTACACTCCATGAGCTGCCGATAGTGATCAGGCACCAAATCGAGGCCGGGGGCATAGCCACCAGCTTCGGCAGCGAACATATGTCGTGATTACATTCCACACGAGGATGCCAGTCACGTACGCATACACCTCTATCAATGGTTGGCGTCTCCGTCGGGTTCCAAGATTCGCTTTCAAGATGCGACTCGCGACTCGGGCCTGAGTGGCAGGCGGTTTGGCGTCCTGCCGACAGTGTTCGGTACGCAGGAACAGATTCTGGGCATCGTGGACTCGGGGCTGGAAGGAATTGCGAATGCTGGTGCGGAGCTTGTTGATGTCGAGATCCCAGATCTCGATCATTACCTCACCTACTCCACGATGTACGTGGCTCGGTCCAAAACGGACATCAATGCCTTCCTCTCCTCGTGTGAGAAGCTGCCGCATGTGAAGATCCAGGAAATGCAAAAGAACGACCAGTACCATAAAGCCTTGGATCTGATCGATGCGATAGTCAAAGGGCCGACGGACATGACACAGGATCTTCATCTCGCGAGACGACAGGTGAATCAATCGGAATTCCAGCGTACTGGCGCTGGCCTGTCTGCGAGACACCGGCTAGGTGCGATTGTATACCCGACCTTATTGCCCTTTGCTTGCGCCAAAAACGGAACGAAGTTCTTAGCGGAAGGTGAGGCTGAAAAGTCGCACAGAGGTCGGTGCAAGCTGACGGGCGCAGATGGACCTGCTTGAATTATCCGACAAACACCGTGATTGCCAGCCAATTGCTGTTCCCTGCGGTCTCTGTACCCATAGGCAAGGTTCGAGACGACGAGTATCTGGACGATCCGCAGTAGCCCGTGGGTCTGGAGATCCTCGGCTTGCCAGTACGGGAGGAAGGTTTGGTGGTTGTTGCTGCATGTGGCGAGAAAGCATCAGCACGGTCGTGTGTGTTCCAGGTGGCATCAATGTCGCTCATGGTCGACGGGTAGATCTAAGCTTCTGGGACTGCCGCAACGGAGGCAGAATCGGCCAAGACTTGTCAAGATCCTCTTCGGACCCGCATTCATCAACCTCGCACTTGAAGTCGTCCTCGTCACAGCATCTCCTGCATACTGAACGGCTGATAAGGAGGCAGGTGTGGCGATTGGAGGGAACGCGTCAAAGGCACGCGACCCCAGAAAATCAATGCTTCGGTAATCATGACGTACGCGGACTTGGCCCAAGCTCCGACTGCGGGACCTTCCGGTGCAGCTGGGATCGAGGCTCAAATAATAATTGCTTCAAGATTGTCTATCGACCACTTCACATTGAACTCTGCCCTTTCGAAAAGTTCCGTGTTCGGATCCATTATCATAACAATGTCGTTTCTACGCATCGTCCGCCCGTCGCTCCTTCGGCCTCTCTCCCGCAGCCCCGCCCAACGAATGGCGTTCGTCAACCAGCACCGCTATGCCTCGCAGGACTACGGCTCGCCCAACGGCGACATGGTAAAGGAGAGCCCCAAGGACCGTGGCAAGAACCCCTCTGAAGACAAGGAGCACCCCGGCCCGCCTCCGCCGGCGTCGGCACAGAAGGGCAACAAGGCTTCCAAGCAGCAGAGCGGGAGAAGCAGCAGTGCGCAGCAGAGTGGAGGCAGCACCAAAGGTACGCAAGGCGCCCAACCCAAGATTCTCCAGGACGAGCGGCCTGCGGACAGCGACGTTCCCGAAGATGTGAGGCGGCACAACGAGGAGATGGACAGGCGGGCTGAGAAAGCGCATGAAAAGGCCAGTGATGCTACGGTTGAGAAGGACAAGGTTGGGAAGCAGTTCTGGGCAGGTGAGTGGTGTATCAAGACGGGACATACTCTGGGTTCGTTGGTGCTGATACATCTCCAGGTCGCGGTGGTGCAGACAGAGATCCCTAGGAAGGGAAAAGGCTGACGGCGGCATGACTTTTGCTGGAGACCGTAAATTGTAATCTGGGATACCTCAAGACCTACCTGTACTATACATGACATCCGCGAAGCGATCCTTCTGCTACGCATGCTCCCGCCGCCCCACCCAGAACTCGTCATAGTTATATCCTTCGGATCGTCCCCATGGAACACTACAACCCAATTCTACCCCTGTTGAAAGTCACTCACGCCTTCGAGGATTAGCACGGTTGCCACCATCTTCCGCCTAACATTCGGGTACACGTTTGTCGGGGCGAAGTTTGCCGGCGGTACATTCTGCCGACTCAGCCGATTTTCACATGGTGAAATAACAATGCTGGCAGCAAAGCGGATCCGCTCCGTCCAACGGCTCACAAGTTTCAACGATGCAGCGAATTCTGGCTTTTCATTATCCCCAAGAACAGATCTGGCGACGGTTATAGCACATGATGTCAGAGCCTGTGATCGACTTCGCACAATCGGCTTCACATTTGATCAACAGGCACTCACGAAATCGACGTTAACAGTCTCTGGATCGACATAGTTGCGCGGTGGCGAGGCTACTGGTGCGGAAGCAGAGGTTGAAGGCAGGGAAGCTCTTGGAAAGTCTTCACAAATCATGACATCCACTATGTCCCTAGTCCGCGGCAGATATGAGTTTCTGAGCCGTGGCACACGATGCGAACTCAGGCACTGTACATCGCATGATGGCGCTCAACGACCGTTTAGGATCGCCAGAGGGCGAGGTACACCGAGCTGGCGCTTCATTCGGAGAGACTACTCGCTACCTTCATGCCCAAGGCCAAGATTGAGGCAACTGTCAACGACATTTTAAGCATGATCGAGTTCATCGCAATTGCTGCGCTTGATTTGCACACACCTGTTGACTGCTTCACAGTATTCTCGAGCAGCAAACGACGGAAAAACTTGTCAAGAATGCATGGGGGTAGGATCCGTATCAAGTCTCTTCTATTGACATCAACGTATGACAACCACAATCTATGATGGCATGTCGATGCGGCCTTCCCGTCCATATTCGATTGAGGCGGCGGAGATGGTGTCTTCTACCAAGTCAGTCTCGACAGGTCCAGAACAACCTCGGACTATCGGTGTTCCCGCATCGACAGCCATCGACCAGGGCCCCGACAGTAGCTCGGCCGTTTCCGGCATCTGAGTGAGGAAAAGCGATGCGGACCACATTGCAAGATCGCCATTCTTCCCTCGATTGCCCCATGTATCCATTTATCTTCTACAGTTTACTCCCATTGCTCAAGAACTCCTTGCTGACCGGATAATCCACATACCCATCCGGACTCTCAGCTTTGTAGAAAGTCTTCCGATCATACGGTTCCAGCGGGACTCCATGCTTCACACGGAACGGCAGGTCCGGCGTGCTAATGAAGTATCGTCCAAAAGCAATGATCACATTCTCAGCCGTGTAATGCTCATTCATAGCCTTGATCGCTTTCTCACTGTCAAAGCCACCAGCCAGGATGATGGGAGCTTCGGTGCCCCAAACTTCGGCTAACTTGTCGTTGTTGCCTGTGACGGTTGCGTACTCAGCGTCAACGGCGCTCTTGCCGGATGTTCTGGATTCGACAAGGTGCAGATAAGCCAGGCCAAGTTTCTTGAGCTCGCTAATGATGTAGGAGAACTGTGGGAGTGGGTCTTTCATGCCCATGCTCTGAAAGGTTGACCAGGGAGATAGACGCATGCCGACTCGTTTTGCGTCTCCGCCGGCTGCCTCGATGACTGCTTTTGTCACCTCAAGCCCGAAGCGAGCGCGGTTTTCGACGCTGCCTCCATATCCATCGGTCCTGCGATTGGATACATCTTGCCAGAATTGATCAATGAGGTAGCCATTTGCGCCTGCTGTAGTTAGCAACCGGAGTTGTTGCAAGGCTCAATCAACTTACCATGAATCTCGACGCCATCAAAGCCGGCCCTCATAGCATTACGAGTGGCGTTGGCGTAGTAGCCAACGAATCTCCTGATGTCTTCTTCGGACAGCGCCTGAGGCTCTTCGTACTCCGAACTGATGGCTACCGCACTGGAGCTGACCACCGGGTACGGCCCTTCTCTGCGCAGGTTCTCAGCTGCGGCCGTGGTGCCCGCGGCTCTGCCTAAAGCCCAAAGTTGCAGCCAGAGGAACGATCCCTTCGCATGCACAGCATCGACCACCTCTCGCCAGGCCTTGACTTGCTCGTCGTTCCAGATGCCGGGGACATTATTGTAGCCGCCTGCTTCGGGCGCGATGAATGTAGCCTCAGTGATGATCAGGGTGCCGGGCACAGACGCCCGCTGCTCGTAGTACTCCTTCATGTACTGCCCAGGGACATGCTCCCAGGTTGAGCGGAAGCGTGTCAGAGGTGCCATTGCCATGCGGTGTTTGAGTCGGTCATGTCCAACCTGTAAGGGTTGAGACAGGCGCTCTGCTCCAGCCATTGCGTACGTTGAGCTGTTCGTTGAGTCTGTCTATTCGATCTGTCCGGCAATAGCTAGGTATTATGGGGCGTCAACGAGTACACAGCGATATACGTCGACAATCAACGATTCCACAAGGCCGGTGAGCTCTCTCAGTCACCGAGATTCGACAGACATATCAATTATTCGAAAGAGAGGCGCAGACGCTTGGTAAAATGACATTTGATATTCGGCGATAAAAGGAGGCTCCCGTTAGTCATCGAACCTCGGCAATTCCAGCAACTTCCCTTTCCGGCGATGGCGACTTCGAGGCAGCTCTGGCACCTTCGCGCCATCGCAGAGCAGCCATCTGGATGTCCCTCAGCGATAGCAAGGCTCGCGTCCTCGGAGCAGAAGCAGGTGAAAGTCTTGAGGGAGACGGAAGAACAGCTGGTGGGCGGCCGGCGTGCTTCCCCGATCGATCTTGCCCCACAGTCCTTGCGTCATATGGTCCCTGCAGCTGAGATGAACTGAATGGCCGCAGCTCCCACCGGAGACATATGTGCTGCCCTTCCTGCTCAATCTTTGATAGAGCTTACTGAATTGTCCATATTGCGTAGAGCCATGGCTTCTTCCACCAAAGCGAAGCTCAATCCTCGTAATTTCCCACGTCCGCCGCTGTGTGAAAAGACGGCCAGGCATCTGCAAGTGAAGTGGAACGACCAGGTCATCGCAGACACCAAGGATGCATACTGGGTGCTCGAGACACATCACCCGCCAACTTACTACCTGCCACCATCGTCCATCAAGGTGCCTCTGCAGACCACGTCGAACAGTTCGTGGTGCGAATGGAAGGGCCGAGCAACGTACTACGCTGTTGAGAACCCGAGCAAGCGGGGCGAGGTGGCGAAGAATAGAGCATGGAGTTATGACAGCCCAAACAAAGGTTTCGAGAGCTTGAAGGGTTATCTAAGCTTCTATGCTGGACCATGGGATTGCTATGTGGACGGCGAGAAGGTCGAGCCACAGCCGGGAGACTTCTACGGCGGGTGGATGACGAGTGAGATTGAGAGGAGTACAGTCAAAGGCGGTCCAGGTACATGGGGTTGGTGAAGGGGCAGGAAGATCAGCGCTTTGCGACAATGACTCATTGCCGCTGCTCCATTACTGTCTTCACATACGATGCCCAAGGCTGGTGGAGCCCGATCTCTTGGTACAGTCGAGGTCATCACTTCTGACGCATCTACTATAAAAGGCTGCCCTTTCCTCCGCTTTCCCATCTTACCCTCCACAGTTCTTGTCGCCTACAGCTGCCCCTCCCCAATGGCGCATCTCAAGGTGGAGGACGAAGAGAACATGACGGCATCCCTGGATCCTCCGCCATACTCGCCAGATCTCCCACGCTCACAATCAGGTCGCTGGCAGTCATCCAATAACTCTTCACAGCCAGTCAACAGTATTGAGTAGCCAATCCAGAAGCTATCCAGCAAAAAATTTGGCGGAGTGTCCGCGAGCTGAACTTTAGGCGCGCGGAAGAAGGCTCGACAAGCGTCAGGTCAGGCTCAACGATCGCGAAGCATCACTGCAAAAACTCGAAAGGACATTGCGCTCTTGGGAAAGGTCAATGGTCGAGCAGAAAGACATGTTTGACTCCGCGGCCGTTGAAGTCAAGACGAAGAAAACTTAGCTCGTGTGCTCCCTCTAGAATGCCGTGCGTCTCGCTGAGCTGGAACCAACTGACTTTGGACATGTTGTCATCGAATGGCTCGCTATGGTCCTATGGTCCAGGCTTTTGTAGGGACAGGCCTGATTCTTGCCGGGAAAGTAGGAGGAGTAATGTTTGCGCGCGAGACTAGGATCGGGAGCGGCGCTTACACGGTCACGTTGTTTGCCCTGCTTCACGTCACTGGCCTATGCCTTACCTTCGGGATCATGGCAAGTGTGAAGATGGTGAGGGTGCGGAGTCACCGGCGGTGGTGGTTGGCATTCTTTGGGTTCTTCAGGACACCTTTCACGCCACACATTCCTGCTCTGCATGACGCACTGTTCACAGCCAACGCAGAGAGGACTCCAAGGTTTCGAGAAGCTGCCACTACGTAACAGAATTGCTCACAAGCTGGCCG
>DAHZQE010000055.1:0-5322 GCA_027409005.1 Ferrimicrobium sp.
CGATCAGGTACATGTCTGGCGGCATGCTTTTCGACGATCCGACGAACGGAGACTTCTGTTCGTATCACGATCATACCGACGGATCAAGTTGCGGGCGTGGTGGCAAGCAACGGGCGAAGCCAGCTGTTAAAGCCGATGCAGTGGAGGTCGCCAAAGGTATGTACGCGATGCCGAAGCTCTAGCAGCCTTTGAGTAACATGCTCACAGAATAACAAGATCCGACGCCATCGATGACCCGCAGACAAACATCTGCCGAGCTGTCAGCGGAAAGGCGAACACCGCGGAAAGTGGAAGTTCACGAGCCAAAGACTCCGACGCCAAACCAGAGGCTGAAACGAAAGGCGCCCGCGTCTGCGCCGAACGGCGTAGGTCCTGCTCCAGCCTCGATGGCAAATGGCGTGCACAGCCAACCGTCAAGCGCATGTAGTGGACCACCGAAGCTCGAGATCAGAACGCCGGCGAAATCAGCGCACGGTGCGCCGACTATTCTCGGCAAGCGACGAGCTACTGAAGGGCAGCAGCCCGATCGACAATCGAATGGTAGCATAGCCAGTAGCCCGCGGAAACTGAGTCGAGGCGTCAATGACATCGTCCGGCAGCTGAACGGAGTAGATGCAAGAGGAACCAAAGCTCCGCACAGTCATGCTGCAGCGGTAGAGTTGCCGATGAGGAGAGCGGCTCCCAAACTACGAGATCGACCGCACGTTTATGGAATCATGTGACGAGCAGACCTGTCGTCCGCCAATAGTTGCGACGAACGAGATTGAGACGGTATGGTCAAGCGGTATCGCCATAATAAAGCATCAGGTAAGCCAGGTCTTCATTTTCGATGCCAGGGACGTTTCCTGACAACAGTCCAGGGAATCGGTGAGCCCCTCTACAGCCAGCTATCAATGATGAATGCTTGAGTCTCTTCGAGGTCTGCATCACAACGCAGGCCTCGATGAGGAACGGATCTCGATTTGTAAGACCACCTTGCTGCCTGCATCGCGGTCCCGCAGTGATGTCGCTTCCAAAATGACTAACGACCGAACCCGTACGCATCTTTCCTGACTCCCGCTCTTCTCCCACCGGTCTATATAAACCCTTTCTTGTCCATTCCTAGCCCTCTCTCTGTTCTCCCCAGCTCTCGTTGCCTTGAACGGCTTTGATCAAAGTGTATTATACTGTTCTTCTTCAGCGTGACTGCTGGATACGGCTCCTGCGGGTAGTCGATCACTTTTCACACACTTTTTTTAGAACTTCGTCTTCGAAGACCGCTGAGCTTGCTCATGTCTCGCGGACATTGTGTCGCTGGCCTTACACTGTCGCCTGCCGATGCGAGCTATCTTTCATCGTTGCTCTCTGGCAAGGCTGTAGCTTTGCCGGGAGGCGGAGAAGGAGTACCTTCAGAAGCCATGATTGACCCCGCTCCCATGCGACCTCATCCTATTTCTGTCATACCTGCCAAATGCCAAAGCGTTGAAGCAGCCATAGAAATTGTGCTTCGTAGACATGTCTTTGAAATCATCTTTTCGTTGCACCCGAAAGTGACAGCCGGCATCGATGGCGGCGGACCCCACAGCCTCGCTGAAGTTCGTCCTGGTGTGAACTGCCATCTCGGCCGTCTCACAACCCCCTCACGCACAATCGCCATGCCCTCGATACCCAAGAAGCCTCAAACAGAGGACTCGAAGACCTTTGATCCGGATACATACTTCGAGAAATGGAGCAAGGAAGAGATCACTCCGCCGTACGACAACGATTTCCGGAAATTCATCATCAAGACCTTCGATCTGCCCATCCGCGATGACTATGGGTACATGGCCCAAAACGCCCAAGTCACACTACTCCAGGCGCAGACGTATATCGAATGGGGAGGGCAAGGAAATCTGCACGCCTGGTACCGTGACGCCGATGGTCAAGTGGTGAGTGGGGGTCGTACGCCAGTCAGAAAGACTTGTTCTTATGCCAACGAAGCAGACCGTCTGAGACCCGCCTTCTTCATAGAGAGAACCCCCGACCGCTACGGATATTGCTGCATACACCGATGTCTTCCGCCCTACGACCAGCACGAGTAAGGCTCTCACAGCCTTGGGGTCGAATGCCAAGAAGGGGTCGATTCGTGCAGAGGTCGCAAAACACTTGCAGGAGCGGTATCAGCCCCCAGCAGCGGAGTCGAAGCTGGCAGTGAACAAGACCAAGAACCACGTCAATCCATACTTCGATCTCTGGGCTTGGAGCTGTCAGAACCTGGAATGGGGCGGTCCGGAGGAGAGCACCGCGAAGGTCAAGATATCGCATGCAATGTTGCCGGTGTTGTACCACCATTTCGGGTGCATATGCCCTTCGTACGAGTCTTTGGAGCTCATACGCCAGGTCACAAAGGGGAGGAGAGTGCTGGATGTTGGAAGTGGGAATGGGTACTGGACATTCATGCTGCGACGGATGGAGCCTCCAAGTAAGAAGGAGAAGAAGCTGGACGTCATGCCGATCGACAATGGGATGAGTGAGTGGAGGACGATGTGGGTGGGGGACACGGTGGAGGCGGATGGGAAGATGTGGTTGGAGCAGAATGACGGGGGCAAGGAAGACGTCTTATTACTGGTCTATCCCACTGTTGGGCAGGACTTCACGAGCAACATGATCAAGGCATACAGTGAGTTGGCCCGGACCCTGTTCGATTGGACTAGCATAGGCTGACATCTTGCTTGCATAGAGGGTACTACGATCATCTCAGCTGGCACACAGAACGCTTCGGGCTTTACTGGATTCGCCAAAGACACCATCGCCGAGTGGATGGCGAAAGAAATGCAGGACTGGAAATTAGTGCTTCAGGTACCCTTGCCGAGCTTCGCAGGCAAAGACGAGGCGCTCTTCGTGTTCGAGAAGACCTTGTGACCACTGCATAGTCTTGCATTGGGAAGGAGCGGAAGCGGAAGCTCAGAACCCAATGCCCAGCGAACACGCAAAGATACCAACGCTTTCCCGAAAACAATGAACACACCAGAGACCATGCGAAGACTCCAGATAAGCTCTTCATGTATCCCGGAAGACCACCAATCACCGCCATTTCAGCCGTCCCTCCACCACCTTTCCAATCTGCCATCGCCCTCCCCTACCAATCCTCGACCCGCCGCCTATAGCGCCGTGCCCCTCGTCTCACGGTACTCCGGTACTCGCTCGTCCTCAACATAAACCGGCAGCTCCTCGCCCTCCCTGACCTCCTCCGCCGGCATCTGATGCTTCTCATCGTAACCCTGCTGTAGTCCGCGTGTGGTCGTCTCCGGAGTGGGCAGGGAGTCGCTGTGGTGCCCGCTGGTCACCTCGACACGACCGTGCGTACCAGCGAGTCTCGCAGCCTTCTTCTCCTTGTGACGCTTCCTCGCCACCACGACGCCGGCGACGACGAGGCCGGCGAGGAGGATGACTGGCATGTTGAGCTTCTAATATTTGGTCACGCTGCTCCTTTGGGCGCTTTGTTGAAATTGGATTGTGCTGGGAGCTGCGGTCTGGCGGCTTGTCTGCGTTTGTTTTAAAATGAGGTCGAATTTTGCTTGCTGGTCTCGTTGATTTTGTGATGCTGAATTCCTTACAACTATGTAGAAGACGTACTCTCTATATACGCTGCCCGCGTTCGTCGCAACACAGCTCTTGCGTGCGGAGCCTTCGTACAAATACAGATCATACCGTCTGAGCCAGGAGGCGACAGCACTGGCTGTGGAGGCGCAGCACCGGCGATGCACTGGTGGCTGAAGCTCGCATTCGCTTCGGGCTTCCTCGTTCAGCCACTCTCGCACACGGCAGCCTTGCGATGAGGGCATCAAAATCTCGCAAGTGAAAGGTGCCGACCGCGACATAGCATATGATGCACTGGCTCACGGGCTCGCAATCTATTCACACCTCATCTCCAACGATATCGTATTCGGATATTCGCAACCTAGCGCTTCCGCCTCTTGCCACCCCCATTCTCCCCATCCCCTTGGTCTCCCCACCCCTTCCTCTTTGCCCCCTCCCTTCTCCAGAACTCATCCCGTTCCCTCTTCTCCCTCTCCCGCCTCTTCTCCTCATTCTCTTTCACACTCCTCCTATACCCCTCCTTCCTCTCCTCCTGCTTCCGTCTCCGCTTCTCCACCTTCTCATTCCTCAACGCCATGACTGTCTGCAGCAACCTCCTCGCATTCCTCTCCTCTGGCGCCGTAACGACCACCGCATTCCGCTTCGATGTATAAGTCTCATGCTTGCGAGGTTTCATAGTCGTGATCTGGGATTTGAACGGCAGGTCTGCTTGGAGTTTACGCGGGACGCGGAGGGGGTTGAAGTGCCGTTCCTGCCTTTCCACGGGGCGGTATGTGGAGTTCTTCTCCTTGGGCGTCGGGATGCCCTTCTCTGCTCGCACTTGGCCGGTCAAGCGCATGCCCTTCCACTCCTGCCCAGCATCGAGGAGTTCCGTGACGGGATTGTAGAATCGATGCGGGTGGATGGGATACCAGGCCCGAAGGAAGATTACATCGCTCATGAGGACCTTATCTTCGAAGGTGGCGCGGAAGCAGCCCTCGGGCTTACTGAGAGCTTTTTTGATTTGTCCGCGGATGCCGGAGACGGTTTTGATGCCTGCGCCTTCAAACTTGGCGATTTCGAGGGAGGAGGAGAACATGTCTTTGATAAAAGCCGTGTTCTTGAAGATCTTGTATGGGTGTCCAGTCAACTTTAACTTCTTCACAATCTCGGTGCCTTCGTCCACGTTCAGGACAACACCTGTGGCCGCGATCCGGAACCCAGGATTCTTGTTGGAGAAAGACTGAACGCAGACGAAACCTGTGTTGGGCGCCGCAAGTGGTCCGTAGAAAGTACCGAAACAGTGCATGTGTTCCGGTGTATACTTGAGCATGCGGTTGCGGGTCCGTGAGTCGGAGATGGAGTAGATTGGCAAGCTCTGAAATCTCCTCCACCCAAGACTAAAGATAAGTGGATCATTCGTCTTCAGGATCTTTTTATGCCATCGATGCCGTTTGATCCGCACCTGCACATACCCCATTCTCTCCTCCGTGGGAGTCAGTCCGCCAATGAGAAGCGGGAAGCGGGGGTTGAAGTTCTCGACAAATTCGTACGGTACATTGGCCAGCGTGATCCTGGCATATGTCCCGGCTTTGTAGCCCTCGGCTCGCACGCGGGAGAGCTCATCGAGTTTTGCGAATTCCGCGCGGTTGATCTCCTGTTGTTTCTGTAGGAGCGCTTTTTGCGCGTCGTACCATTCGTCCTCACCGTACTCGCGCTCTTCCGCTTCGCCATTGGCTTGGCGGTTGGCGGACTTGGGGTTCAGGAAGCCTTCGCGGTCTTCTT
>DAHZQE010000063.1:0-8605 GCA_027409005.1 Ferrimicrobium sp.
CTTCTGCTATGCGTGAGAGGAATGCTGCACTTACCGTACCCCATGGGTGCGTTTCGCCCGATATCCGCAAGAGGTCAAGGCTAACCTCTGACAGTTAATATCCTCACGAAAATCGACAATCTGGCCAACGTTGGTGGCGCAGATCTCCCGTTCAACCTGGACTTCTACACGGAGCTTCAAGACCTCTCACGACTTCTCCCACACCTCGCCCAAGAACAGGACAGCAGTTCAAACTCAGACGCAGCTTCGAAATGGACATCCTTGAACGAAGCTCTCATTTCGCTGGTCGAAGACTTCGGCCTCATGCCCTTCCTGCCTCTCGCAGTCGAAGACCGGGCCTCCATGGCCTCTCTGGTGCAAGCTATCGACCGCGCATCCGGCTACGTCTTCCTTGGCGCACGAGCAACGGACGAGGAAGGCAGGACCTTGGAAGATGAGGCGAGCGTTTGGGCGCAAGCGATGAGCGAGCAGTGGGTGGGGAAGATGGACGTGCGAGATGTACAGGAGCGGTGGATTGACAGGAAAGAGGAATTAGATGAAGAGGAGAGGAGGATGTGGGAGGCGGAAGCGAGGGAGGCGGGAGCGTTGCCCGAGCAGACTGCAGCGGCGGTGGTGAGAAAGGATGTGGAGAAGAGGGGTGCAGAGTACGTTGAGGATGAGGAGGGTTTGGAAGCGGAGCAGAAGAAGTGGGAAGAGGGGAGGAAGACGGCCGGGGATGGCGGCGGCGGTGTCAAGGTCGTCCACAAAGGGTGAGTGAGTCTTCCGGGTGTTAAGCAACTTCGTCTCTTTATCTCGCTCGCGACAGCCGTGCATCACCTGGTTTCATGCACGTGATCGGGCATGCTGTTCGAAAAAGGAAGCTGGAGTCACCAATCGTCTTCATTTCTGCCCCACCTCCCAATTGCGGAGTTGCGGAGATCGCCCCTCGGTCACTGTACCTTTTTCGATGTCACTTCTGCACTTGCAAACAGAAGGCAGGGCACAGGGTCGAGCTTTTACCGCATTCGCGACCGATCCTGGCGACATTTGACGGCTCTGCCGGCAGGCATCTTGCATCGGCATCCGTCTTCTAGATGCTCCGGTCATCTTAACCGACGAGGTGGGGTACAAACACGGTGTCACGGCCTGAAGCACGCGCACCAAGAACGTTATCGGCTGGCCTGAATTGGCATTCCCGTTGGATATATCCCCTTCTGTTCCCGTCCCTCATCTCATTCGCACTCGCTCGTCTCCTTGCCGTCTCGACACTAACAATTAATCTCTCCCTTGTTCTAACGCCTGAACTGCCTCATCACCCGGAACATCGATCTCAAAACATAACCATGGCGCCCTCAGCCGTCCCAGCAGACACAATGACCGACATCCCTGCTCCCGGACCGAATGGCCACCTGAACAAACCCTCCCGCACAACCACTGCCAAAGACCTCGCCAGCACCATCCAACGCCTGAGCCAGAAATACACCAACCCGGCTCTGCACGTCACACCAGACCACCACATCGCTCTGCAGGAAACCGAAATCCCGACCCCTGGACCCCAGGAAGCATTAGTGCATGTCAAATGTACCGGGATCTGCGGCAGCGATATGCATCTCTGGCACGGCGGGAGGATTGGGCCGCTGATTGTTGATCGGCCTTGTGTGTTAGGGCATGAGCCGGCGGGTGTAGTGATTGCGGTTGGGGAGGACGTCGTGAATGTGGAACCGGGAGACCGGGTGGCGATTGAGCCGGGTGTGCCTTGTAGGAAGTGCTGGTTGTGTGAGAGGGGAAAGTGAGTCTTGCGTCCACCTCGTCTGTCTTGAGCTGGTCCAATGCTGATTGTGTCCGGACAGGTATAACTTGTGTGAGGACGTCAAATTCGCAGGCGTCTGCCCCTACGCCGGTACGATCCGCCGCTTCATCACCCACGACTCGCGCTATCTGTACAAGATCCCGGACGGCATGACGTTCTCCCAAGGCGCACTTCTGGAACCCCTCTCCGTCATCCTCCATGCCGTCAAGCAATGCGGTGGCTCACTCGGTATCGGCCGGCCAGCTTTGATCTGCGGAGCCGGACCCATCGGTCTCTGTGCCCTAGCCGCCGCGAAAGCCTCCGGATCCTGGCCGTTGGTGATCACGGATGTCGACCAAGCGAAACTGGATTTCGCCAAAGAATTCGTCCCGGGCGTGGGGACGTACCTGGTCGACCCGAAGAAGACGCCTGCGCAGTGCTCGGAGGAGATCAGATTACTCTATGGTTGCCAGCCGCGCGATATCGAGCGCGCCGTTCCCTCACCCAACGAATACGTCGCCCCGAGCACCGTGATAGAATGTACTGGTATCGAATCCTCGATCGTCACAGGAGCCTACACATGCCGGCGAAACGGCCTCGTGATGGTCGTCGGCGTCGGGAGGAGTATCATCAACAACCTGCCCTTCATGTATCTGAGTCTGGCGGAGATTGACGTGAAGTTCATCAACCGGTATCATGATACTTGGCCCGCGGGGATCAATGCGCTGGCAAATGGGAATGTGATGAACTTGGACAAGCTGGTGACGCATACGTATCCGTTGGAGCAGGCGGTGGAGGCCATGCACCACTGTGCGGATGTCAAGAGGCCAAGTGTGAAGGTGCAGATTGTTGATGATACCGATGTTAGCATCTAAGCGTGATATCGTGATCATAGGATTACAGGCGTGTATAGACAGTTTGGGGGATTCGAGTTTCGTCCAGATGCTTGCAGCACACCTGGGACAGGACACGACAAAGTACCACAAGTACCACGTCGAAGACTTGCAGTGGGGTAGCACATGCCGTGCGTCGTAAGTGGACGATGTATGGGGAACTCATGCGTGTGGCCATGGCCTGGATCCGTTGGAGGCGTGCCGCGAAGGGGTGAGGTCAAAGTGAGCATGGAGCTGCTGGGGTGTGGAAACAGCCTTGCAAGGGCGTCGCTTCCACATGCAACCTCGCCGATACCAAGCGCTGCATCAGCATCACTTTCTCTTGACATGTGCATCACAAGTCCGATCGATTGAGCCTTTCGGGATAAGTGGGCCTTCCTTATGCGACGGCCTGGCAGTTCACGCCGAATCAAGCCCAGCACTGCGCCCTACACATCCTACAAGATCATCCCTAGAACTCGCCTCTGACTCGCCACCTGGTCTCCCTCGTCTCTCGCATCTCTGTCCCTCGCTTTCTTCTGCTTGAACGCCCGATGCTCTCCCAAAGGTTTCACCGGCTTTTCCCCAACACCGGCACCCCTTGCTCCCTTCTCCTTCCGTTTCTTGTGTATCCCGTCAATCATCTTGCCCCGCTCCACATCCTCTACAAACTGCTTGTTCTCCTCCTTCGTCCTCCTCACTTCCTCCCTCAACCTCGCCTCCCGTTCCGCATTCTCCGCCGCAATCTGCTCGGTCAGGTTACCCCACTTGAAACCCTTCAGGTACTTGATGTTCCACAGGTCGTCATGATAGAAGTTTCCTTTCTTCCCTCCAATGGTCTCGCCATTCAACATCTCTGCCGCGGCTTTCGCTTCTGTCTTGGATTTGAATTCGACCCAGCCATCGGTGAAGGATTTCTTCTTGTTGCCGCCTCGCTTCTTCCGCGCGAGGTGCGTGGTGTGGTCCTCGGGCGTCAGGAAGATGCGTCCGAGTCCTTTGGGCGCGTGGGGTGCGAGGAAGTGCCGGAGGGTGGAGGGCTTCATGAAGGGTGGTACGCGGGAGATGTAGATTACGCCGGATTTGCGAACGGCTTTTTCTGCAGCGAGGACGGATTTCGGTGTGGATTTTTTGAGTGGCTTGATCGCGTTGTTGGCAAGGCTGACGTTGTCGTCGTCGTCGTCGTCGTCGCTTGCTTGTATTTGCCCATGATCGTTGTCGTCGCCGAAATCATCGCCCAGCTTGAAGCGCCCCGCTGCATCGCCACCATGTGCCGTTCGCAAGCCCTGCTGCGGCGATGTGGGAATGGTCTCTTCTGCATGTTGGCCGTCGTCCTCCTCCAAGCTTCCAAGGGAATCGTCATCACTCTCGCCCTTGTCTTGAACTTTGCGCCTCTTGCTCAGGCTCCCGCCAACACCACCCCTCCCCACCTCCGACCCCGCCGACTGGTACCCATCTTCATCCTCATCCTCACTGCCCTCGAGAAAGTCATTGCGCGTTTTGATCGACATCTTCACCAAGAGATAAAAGGAAATTGAGAGCTGCCCACCTAGACCACCGGGTGGATTTTGATACACGGGCGCGCCCGAACTCCAAGCACGCTAGCCCCCGAATGTCTAGACACTCGGCGCCAGCGGCAATAGCAACGAACTGGCCTCCTGACAACCACATAAGACACGGCAGGAGGCGCTGGATCACCCAATAACAAGGTGCGAGTGGTCGCACGCGCTGCTTTGCATCTATATTACTTCCTCGCTACCCCCCATTCACGTTGTTCTGCTGCATCCAATAATACACGCCCGACTTCCCCTTTTCTCGTTACTAAGAAACTCCCATGATCGCGCCATTCTCAGCCAGCCTCCGAAGACCACCAACCCGCTCGGCAGGATCCGGAATCCTGCAGTCACGACGTACTCCGTAATCGTATGAGTGTCATGCCGCCGCGCAGGTTGGCGCTGCTCGTGTCGACCCTCGCCGCCTCTCTGCTTGTGACAGCCCTGGTGTACAGTTCCTCCGACGCCACTGCGAGGCGCTGGCCAGGGCCTGTCTGGGGGTTCGGTGGCGGGAATGGCGGGGTGTCACAGCAGGCGGAGGACCTGGCGGGAGCTGATGCGAGGGTGCTGAGGGGGGTGAAGGTGGAGAGTCCGTTTGAGTATCGGAGGGTATGTTTTGATGTTAAGCCAACGAAAGGGCTGAGGAGGACTTTACTGGACGAGCTTCCGGTGGAATTGCTGCCCGAGGTTGGGGTTGAAATGAGCGTAGACGGGGCGCTGCCGCCATGTGATGGCTCGATCAATCTTGATGTACCTTCCTTTGATCCGTGGGCGAGGACCGACACGAGCCACCTGATGCTGGGGATGGCGACGATGCTGAAGCGGGTAGAAGCTAGTCTGCCAGCAATGGCCCGATGGCTGCCAAACACCGGAACACCTCTACTCGTATTACTAGTCGACCAACTCAACCTCACAACCTCAGCTACCCAAATTGCAGACGTTCGCACCCACGCCGCAGAACTCGGGATGGAACTCATTTTCGAGCCCTACCACGGGAATCTGGACGACAGCGAAGGGCTCAAGAACTTCGCTTTATCCGGAGCGCTGCAAAAGAACATCCGCGAAGACACAGAATGGTTCGGCATTATAGACGACGACACCTTCTTCCTCTCACTCCCGGCCGTGGTGGAGAACCTGGCAGCCTACGACCACAACAAGAAGTACTACATCGGTGCGCTGACCGAAGCCTGGCCGCGAGTGCAAAAGGAGGGCTTCAAGGCCTGGGGCGGCGCCGGTTTCTTCATCTCACCACCGCTGATGGCGCAATTGGCGGACAGTGCGGATGCCTGCAAAGGCCTTGATCAAGGATTCGGCGATTTGCTGTGGCGGGATTGCATCCTTGACATTACCTCTCCGCCTGTCCCGCTCACGCAAATGCCAGGCCTGAACCAGATGGACATCTGGGGTGACATATCTGGGTGGTACGAGTCTGGACATGCGCCTTTACACACGGTGCACCACTGGAAGTCATGGCATTTCTTCGACGTACCGCTAGCTTCGACAGTGTCCGACATTGCCGGTCACGAGAGCTTTCTGCAACGGTACCTCTTCGACGACGACGTAGTGCTCACAAACGGATTCAGTATAGCTGCATACCCGAATGGACTACCGGACCTAAACCGAACGGAGTTGATCTTCGCGGAGGAAGTGAGCGTCTCACCGCATTACGACCGGATGATGTACCACTATAGCCTGGGCGATACGAGGCCTGCGATGAAGTTAGGTGTGGATAAGCTGCAGTGGACCTTTGTACATGCGGAGCGTGAAGGAGGACGGGTGCGGCAGTTCTACTTGCAAAGAAGGAACATGGAGGTCGCGGGGAGCATAGACAGCTTGATCGAGGTCGACTGGCAGCCGCGGTGATGCGGGTGATCAGGCTAGCGTTCGTTGGACATCTGGGATAGGCATTGGCGGATTGGGTAGAGAGGGCAAGCAGCTCCTTGGCTGGGCCATAAGGGCAACATAGAGTGGGTGGCAGGGCCACACACAGACGATGGGATGGGTTGGATTTCCGTTCTTTGCATGATACCAGCGGCATTCACATGCGGCGACTTCCCTGAGCGCTGGGATAGACTTTGCTGTTGTACGATAGCACAGGAAACGTTCGAATTCCTCGTGGTGGTGATTGCGGTGAACCTGTGCATTGGTCTGGTGCCTTTCCTTCAACATGCACATCTTCGCGTTGCCTCAGCCGCAGGGGTCACACGCAGGGCAAAGCTCAAAGCTCGTGTCCGTTGCGCATGCGGCTGGCTGAGACCGCGCTGACAGCAGCTGCGCTTGGCAATGTTAGGATGAAGGATAGCACCAGTGGTGCAACCATCTGTGCTACACTTTTCCAATATCCCTTTTCCTTCAGTATGCGCAGGCTTTCCTTGGCCCTGTCCTCGGAGGTTGATTGCGTCGTTCGCCACGGCTCATGAACCGCGGCACCATGGCTCACAGCAACAGCGGCCACGACATGTGGCGCCCCTTACGGAGCCGGCGGAGCCTGATCGTCATTGGGCTCCTCTTGGTGTTGGGATATCTTGCGTATGGGCATCCCGCGCGGTCACGGGGTGGGAGTAGCCATGGCTGGGCGAGCGGCAAGGGTAGTACGAGCAGCTGGAGCGTGGGTGGGTGGAAGTTCAATGCGAACCGAGATCGAGACAACCACTCTCTTACGCCGGAGCAATGCGACGCTACGTTTCCGAAGCTGTATCACGAGATTGATCGCGCGAGAGATTACTGGCGGCAGGCGCAGGGAGGGGCGAACCTCACGCCGAATCAGCTGGACTTGGATTGGAGTTTCGATGGGGGACTGAGGGGCATGATATACGACAATCAGGCGCGTGGCACGCGTTGCGAAGCCACAAGCGACCTCCTCGCTGACTTGTCCTCCAGCTTTACATTACCTACTCCCGCGGCCTGAACCATTTCCGGCACTGGGAAGAGCGCTCGAAAGCGACTCTCGCCGCAATCAACCGCGCGATCCTCGCCTCCCCCTACCCCATACCAAACATCGAATTCACGATCAAGATCAACGACAAGATCGACCTGACTCCCGACCGGACGGAGAAGACCGTCTGGGCCTTCTCGCGCAACATCTCCGACCCGGTCATGGATCGAGTCTGGGTGATCCCCGATTTCAACTTCTGGGCGTACCCACGAGTAGCAGGGAGCTTTGGCTCGTTCCAGCGGGAAAGCATGGCGATCGAACATGACAGCTTCGCGCAGAAGAGAGGGCAGCTAGTATGGAGGGGGACGCTGGAGTTCAACTGGGAACTCCGGACTGCACTGCTGAAGCAAAGTGAGGGCCAGGCTTGGAGCGACGTGCGAGAGCTGAAAGAAGACGCGCAAAGCGATTTCCGCATCAGCATGCCCGACCACTGCCGCTACAAATACGCCGTCCACACCGAAGGAACGACCTGGTCTGGGCGCCTAAAATACCTCCTCTCCTGCCACTCGGTAGTCTTCATTCACCACTTGAGCTGGTATACGCACCTATACCACCTGCTGATTCCCTCGGGACCGGAGCAGAACTACGTACAAGCCGAGAATGATTGGAGTGATCTCCCAGTCAAGATAGAGGATCTCATCGATAATCCGGCAAAAGCGGAGATGATTGCGGATAATGCTGCGGCGACCTTCCGGGATCTGTATTTCACGCCGGCGGCGCAGACGTGTTATTGGAGGAAGCTGTTCGCGATATGGAGGGATATCACGTATGAGCCTGAACCATTTGAAGAAGTGACGAATAAGGATGGGAGTGTGTCGAAGGTGATTAAGGGGATGAGCTACGAGGAGTATATGTAAGTGCCTCGTCAGTTGTGATTTTGCCGAGATGCGATGGCTGACTAGGTCGAACGCAGATTCTACAAGAAGGAAGTTGGCACTGACGGCTGGCGGGATACTCGAAATACGTGAGAAAAGGTCTGGCGCATCGGCATGGAATGGAGAAGGTGCCAGTGTTTACGAAACTTTCGTACGAGCGAGGGCGTTCTGGCGACTCGGCGCCGGTGGTAGTGTTACGATACTGAGCCTGCACTTTGCTTCCGGCGGTGTTGGGGAGAGAAAGCGTTTTTTTTTTTGGAATACGCAGGTATAGACAGTCGACTATGTATTTTTCTGATACAATCTGGATGTACTCAGTAGCGTGCCTTCTCCGCAAACAGCTGGATGAGGATTTCTCGACTTTCCCTGCGGTAGCCTCAATCCTATCAGCAACACTTGCATGAGATGCGGCGGTTTATCTTTTTTTTAAACTGCATCGATGGATCGTGCAATCGCGCAATGGCTCGCCAGGCAAAATGGTTCTCCGACGTCAGACGACACCGCTTTGTTGAAGAAGCTCCGAAGATCATACACCGTCTACGGCGATCTCGTCATCCTTCCATCCAACGCTTTCGCGTCCGACATTGGCTTCCCCGGAGCGCATA
>DAHZQE010000068.1:0-2531 GCA_027409005.1 Ferrimicrobium sp.
CGATCAGAAGAGTCATACCACACACCTGCGAGAGTTGGGCGAGATAGTTTTGAATCTCAAGACTCTCAATTGGCAAGTCTCTCCGCCCCTCTACTACTAGGCGTTGTCGATAAATTGAGGGAGCCAGATCGATATGCTCGCCGCGATAGCTTCCGTCCATTTGTTGAACCATGGTCTAATCCTAGCAGTCCAGCTCAGCCCACGCCTGTTGATGTCGGTACAGTCGCTATAAGTTTCGTGCGTGTTTGTTTGATGGTGTTGGGCAGGCTGATTCTGGAGACCCAGCGGAGCCTTCAGGTATGTGAACTTGTACAGTAGTGGTCTGCGTTTGACTCCACCACGGGACCGTGAGTTCACCGGCGACAAGGTGGTTGGCGTGCTTGGGCCCGCGCTCTTGAATGTTTGCGGACCACGGGCTGTCGTGGAAGGTAATCGTCGTTTTGCAAGGTGACTGACAGTTGCGTCGCAAGCCATCGGGAGGGCTTTCGTTGGTGCGGGAGTCTAGTTGCACGTGTCTTAGGCGCAGCGTTAGCCGCAGCGCAGGCGCCAGTGCTTTTCGTTCATGACGGTCATGGGCCCTGGGCGTGGGGGCTCCATGGCAACCCAGCCCAGCACGAGCTGATCTGTAGATTGGTACGTCATCGCAACCCCATGACCATGCACGTTGAGTGCGTCGTACTGTGGTGACAGTGCGAGCCGCGTAGCGCACCAGAGGGTGTCTCGTGCTCGATTGCAGTCCGGACCTTGGCGAGTGGTTATCCCGGGTGAGCCGGTGCGGGTGTCTGTGAGGTTGGAATGATTGAGCGAATGGGTTTGTCGAATGCTTCAGACCGCCGGGCAGTGCGCGAGATCTCAGGACTGGCCCCAGCATGACTGCCGACTGTGTTTGAGGATTTGCATTGATGTCCATCCTGGCTTGTGTTGAGTTCTGGCGACTCGTCTCCGCTCTTGCTAGCGGAAGAGTCAACCTGGTCAGAGGCTAGTCTGCTCAAGCCCGTGAGTTTGTAGGCCGATTAACTCACAATGGCACCTACTCAACCGAGGCCTCATTCTGACGACCGCACTAGGGGTCGATGGTCATGGCTACCGCTCGTCACAAGGCTCTCGAATTCGCCAGCCCTAAAGTCGGTCAATTATCGGTATCACACGAAAGTGGCCCTGGGTATTGTCGCTCTTTGGGCTATCCTCCAAACGTTACAGCTTGTACAGGTCGACGTTTTGTACGCCTACTTCGTGTTGGCCGCACTGACTCTCGGGAGTATTGCTCTCCATGTACTGCGACGTCGGCCTGCTAGGCGATGGATATGGGTGCTGATGGCAACCTCACTGATCCTTTTCATGTTCGGATCTGTGCTGAGAATTGAATTTCATTCATTCGGCGACCTGACTGATCATAGGTCATGGGTGCCAAGTCTGGTCAGTTTTTTTGGTTACGCGGCGTTGGTGATTGTGCTGTGGTCTATCTTGAGGATTCAGACCAGTACGACTCGTAATCCTCGTGGTGTGTTAGTCGAGACCATTCTTACTGGTCTTATTGTGTTTGCACTGGCCTGGGCTTTTATCATCGCGCCTATGCAGGAGCACCATGTTTCACTACGAGTCATTATTGTGCTAGCTCTATACCCAGCGTTTTCCTCAATTTTGGTCGCCCTAGCCATACGGATTCAGGTATTGAGCCAACGGCGCCATTATGTCGCTGATGTATTGATGTTGGTCACCATATTGTCTATGTTTCTTGGGGATGTTATCTATCTGCTTGATGAAGTTCATCGCATCACATTGCCATACAGTGTGCTCGATATACCGTATTCTTTCGCGTTACTAACTATCATATTGCTCACCAGCCATCCGTCAGCAAGCCATTTGACGGAAACATCAAATGGTCCTGAACAGCCGAGATTGCTTCCACAGGTGGCGATTATAAGTGCTGGATTACTGGTGTTGCCGCTTCTGATTCTAGCCACCGCCCGAACGCCAGTCGTTCGTGTAGTGCTTTTGTTTAGTGCGTTCTCTATTGCAGTGCTAGCTGTGATCCGGTTGGTTCAGGCGATTGTAGATGCTGATCTTTTCCAGCAACGCCTTGTGCACCAGTCCACCCACGATCATCTCACGGGTCTTGGCAATCGTCAGCTTCTCGCGTTGGAGTTTGGGCCTAGCCGAGGTAGGAACGTGGATACTCAGTCGATTGAACAAGTCGCCGCCTTCTTCATCGACTTGGATCGTTTTAAACTTCTGAACGACACCCTGGGCCATAGCGGTGGGGACTTCATTCTGCGTGAAGTAGCCGATAGGCTGACCAAGGTTGCTCGCGAGACCGACAGGGTGTTTCGTTTGGGCGGAGATGAGTTTCTGCTAGTCGCCAAAGACATTCGAGACACGGCACATGCCATAACGATCGCCGATGAAATTGGTGTGGCACTCAGAGCACCCATTGTGCTGCGTGAAGCTGCTTATCACATTTCAGCTGCGATAGGTATTGCTGTTACGCCGAGGACTCCTGAATTCGACATTGAGACACTGATCGAGGATGC
>DAHZQE010000070.1:0-3011 GCA_027409005.1 Ferrimicrobium sp.
CTAAGTTAACGGTATTGCACTTAAATCCGAAGTCCCCCGAATGTACTGTCATACCTCGCCAAGGTTCGATGATGTCCATTGGTCGATGAAGATACGGCTCCCCAATCCAACTCGCCCACTGTCTATGGGCCGAGCTAGTGGGAAGCTCCATGCGACGGTTGCAGGTCAACCAGCATCTACCTTTGCTAGAGCCACCTTCTAGCGCGAGCTGCCTGTCGGTGATCGACGGAAGGAGCCTGAGTATGGCTGACTCCGCCGGCCACCATGCCCGCCTCGAATGACTAGCGATCCAATTAGCAGCTCCACTCGCGCCAAGATGAGAATCGCCTACCTCCTCCGCGAGTTTGTGCATAAGTAGCTGCGCTTCAGGCAATCTTGACAGCCAAGCAGAACTGAGGGCGAACCTCCGGTGTTGGATCACACCACGAGAGTCGCTCTAGTTCAGAAGTAGTGCCAGTGTGACAGAGGCCAGTAGATCAGAATTACTCTCCCAACGATAAGCGAACCAGGTATAGCCCCAAATACGCGCGAGTCAGCCGAGTTCCCCCGATTATCGCCCAATACATAGTACTCATTCTTTGGGATATGGATTGGTGCCCCAGTGGCCGTGTGAATGCCATGTGTCTGCACTCCCTTTGGCAGGAACGGCTCTGCAATCGGCTTGCCATTGATGTACACCTTGCCATTGTGGCTCCAGATAGTCTGACCCGGTAGCCCAATCACGCGCTTTACCAGATAGTGGATATTGGCGGTAGTGGGGTCGTTGGCTGGCTTATGAAATACGATGATGTTGCCAAAGCCAACGCGATGCAGGTGATAGCTGAGCTTGTCAACGATCATATGATCGCCGATCTCGATGGTGGGTATCATCGAGCCCGACGGGACGAAAAACGACTCAAAGACGTAAGCACGCACGATGATCGCCGCCATCAACGCGACAACGACGACAATCAGCCAATTACGTAAACCGTGGCGCTTCCGCGCGGATTTAGGCTCTGAGGGCGCTCCGTCAACGGCTTGTTCGCTCATAGTCCCGCGATCAACCTCTCCACACGATCGTCATAGGACGCAAACGGGTCTTTCAACATCACAGTTCGTTGTGCCTGATCGTTCAACTTCAAGTGCACCCAATCCACGGTGTAATCGCGATGATGCGCCTTGGCGGCTGCGATGAACTCACCACGTAATCGTGCGCGTGTCGTCTGCGGAGGAACATCCACCGACCGCTTGATACGCTCTTCGTCGACCAGCTCAACCGTCCTACCATGCTCAACAAGCTTGTAATAGACACTTCGGCGACGGTTAATATCATGGTACTGCAGGTCTAGCAACGACACCTGTGGATGTGAAAGCGGCAACTCATGACGGGTCCGATACTCCTCAATCAACCGATACTTCGTCACCCAGTCGACACGGCCGTCAAGCTTGAGAGGATCGTTGCGTAGGAGCTCCAACGCCTCTCCCCACATCGAGAGAGCACGCTCCTCATCAGGTGGGACTGAGTGCTTGGCGCAAAAGCGTTGGACTCGCTCGTAATAGCTCTCTTGAATCTCCAACGCCGTCATCTCTCTACCATTGATCAATCGCACTCTCTTGGTCAGCGACTGATCATGCGAGATCTCCCTGATAGCTCGGATCGGATTCTCCATGGAGAGATCGCGTAGAACGACGTCATGCTCGAGCAGACGCAAGACTAGCGACATCGCACCCACTTTTAGAAAGGTGGCCCATTGTGACATGTTGGAATCACCGACAATAACGTGCAGACGTCGGAAGCGTTCCGCATCGGCGTGAGGCTCATCACGAGTGTTGATGATAGGACGCGAGCGGGTTGTGGCCGAAGATACCCCCTCCCAAATATGCTCGGCTCGCTGTGAAAGCGTGTAGACCGGCCCTCGAGAGGTCAGCAGGACTTTGCCAGCACCAGCATAAATTTGCCGGGTGACAAGGAAGGGTATAAGGACCTCAACTAGACGGGAGAGGTCATCGACACGCAAGGTCAGGAAATTCTCGTGGCATCCGTAGGAGTTACCGGCCGAGTCCGTGTTGTTCTTCAAGAGATACACCGAACCCCGAATACCCTCCTCACGCATGCGCACCTCGGCTGAGTAGGCCAACGACTCAAGGATCAGTTCACCTGCCTTGTCGTGACTTATGAGGTCCTCAAGAGAATCGCACTCTGGGGTGGCATACTCGGGATGACTGCCTACATCGAGGTACAATCGCGCACCGTTCTCGAGAAAGACATTGGAGGATCGTCCCCAGCTCACCACCCGACGGAAAAGGTAACGTGCCACTTCATCAGGACTAAGACGACGCTGACCTCGCAGAGTACAGGTAACTCCGTACTCATTCTCAATTCCGAAGATTCTACGATCCAGCTCGCCTACCCTACTCAATCAACGTCACCCAACAGGTTTTGCAACTCACTACCAGCGATCCTTCGAAAGGTCCGGCGCTCCCCGCGATCCTCAAGTACTGCAACCTCTAGATCTTGGTAGACAAGAGGGCGCTCCTCCTCCCCAAGGGCGGCGACGCAAGCTTGAAGTGTCTCCTGTAGACCTCTAACCTCACGGTAGCTGCCCTCGAAACGTTCTGAGATCGTATCAGAATCACCACCAATCACAGCAAACTTCTGTTCATCGACGACAGTACCGTCGTAGAGGATGTGAAACAACTGTGCCTCCTTGCCGGCGGCACCCAGCTCGGCGACCAGGATCTCAACCTCGAGTGGTTTTACCTCGTGTGTAAAAACCTGGCCGAGATACTGCGCATAGAGGTTAGCAAGACTCCGTGCATCAACATCATCGCGAGCATAGGCGAAACCCTTGGTGTCGGCATGACGTATGCCAGCAACCCGCAGCTGGTCAAACTCATTGTATTTACCAACCCCGGCAAAGGCAATCCGGTCATAGATCTCAGATACCTTGTGGAGCGACCGTGCTGTTAGAGGTCTACAGGAGACACTTCAAGCTTGCGTCGCCGCCCTTGGGGAGGAGGAGCGCCCTCTT
>DAHZQE010000077.1:0-7444 GCA_027409005.1 Ferrimicrobium sp.
CCCGAGCGTCTAGGCCTGAGCGGAGATGACCTCGACTAGCTCGGTAGTGAGCCGTGTTGTCATCGTGCCACCCGTGGTAGTATGAGCGCTCGCAGTCGAGAGGAGACGCCATCGGCTGTTTACTGGCGCGGCTTGGACCACCACAGCTCGAGCTGGATGTGGTCGGGGTCACGAAAGACGAGCGCCGAGCCGGTGTCGGTGTCGGCCACCGGCGAATGCTCGACGCTGAGCGCTTCCAGTCGCTCCTGCCACTTGTCGAGGTCCTCGCGCTTTTCAACGGCGAAGCCGACGTGATCGAGCCCGGCACGGCGCTCATCGAAGCGCTCGCCTCCGAAGTCCTGGTGCTGGTTGAGACCGATCACCAGACCGGAGAGCTCGTGGACCAGCACGATCATCGTGCGCTTCGGGAAGTCGACCCGTCGCAGGCGACGTAGTCCGAGAACCTGCATGTACCAGGCCGCGCTCGCTTCGGCGTCGGATACCGACAGGTCGAGGTGGCTGATCCCAGAGAACTCACTCGTCCCCATGTCACTCCTCTCAGGTTAATCCGTCGCGCTCAGCCTACTCTGCGTCATAGTGATCCAGGTGGTCTCGGATTTCCGTCCCGTTCAGAATGTCCCGATTGAACTGCCTTTCTGGCTCGGAAAACCATCGTTGCGATGGTTTTCCAAATTCGACGGCCGCTTCAAGCTGTCTCATAAGTGTCGTCAGTGGCCCTCGTCAGAGACATGTGTATGACAACCGCGACGCAAAGACTACGATCGCGCCAGGATCCCAGCTTTACTGGGGCCGTCCAGCAGGCGGCTTGATCCACTCGGACCGTTGTGGTTATTAGCCTACCGGATGATATATCTTTCATATCAGGCTGCCTGGTTAGCGCTGCGCCAACGATTTGCCTTGAACGTAAGCATGCATTCTGGCCGAGGCTTCCTCTTTTCGATCGGCAACCGCCGTATTGCAACGTCAATGGTTTGTAGTCTCAGTGATGTCAAGGTCCCAAGCCGCCGGCTCCTCCTCGGCTAAGCATTTGGTGATCAGCGACCAAGCCTTCCGCTAACTTGGCTAAGAGGCGTGCTTCTTGCCCTTCATGTGATTTCCTCCCAGATCTAGTTTGGTCAGTCATCTCGGTTTTCGGGGGATCAGATAGGGTTCACACCGTACACCCAAAGCCGCCTAAGTGACTAGTGGAGTCTCGTCTGCGGAGGAACGGATCTCAGTTGAGCTCTGGGTCCCACCCGGAAGCTCTGGGCATTGTCTGTTTCGGTGTCACGACGATAGTCCTGAGTAGTGGGCAATTCTGAGCTCAGCTTGGCTGTGGACAGGTGCTGGCCAGTTGAGTGTAGTCATTTGCATGTTTTTGCAATTTCGCATTTAATGATTCAGTGCACAGAGAGTCGTGTTAGAATCTCCCCGTCAGGAAGGGATCTATGTCGACTTCAGCCACGAGCCACGCGACGCCGCTCTATGAGCTCAAGGCAGATTTCTTTAAATCGATGGGGCACCCCATCCGCATCCGCATTCTTGAGTTGCTATCCAACGGTCCGCTAAGCGTGGGCGAACTGAAGGCTCAAATCGAGGTCAACGCCCCCCACCTTTCTCAACAGTTGAATGTTCTGAAGCGAGAGGGGCTCGTCACCTCAGCGCGCAGTGAAAAGAATGTGGTATATGCGCTTGCGTTCGAAGAACTCATCGAACTCCTTGCCGTCGCCCGGCGTATCTTGATCGATGTGCTCGCCAAGCAGAGCGATCTCCTCGTCGATCTCCAAACGTCCTTGCCGTCACCCGACAGCATGCCTGGTCCTGTCAGAGAGACTCTTGACTGACCAATGCTCAAAGAACTCATTCGGCGTATCATTCATACTGGCAGAGTCAGCGAGGCGGTGACTCCTCAAGTCAAAGTCCAAACGTCTCCGGCCTTTAGCTCCGGTTCCGTTCACCTCCGACATCTAGATGTTGGCTCTTGCAATGGTTGTGAGATCGAAGTCGGGGCCTGCTTCTCGCCGGTTTACGATCTCGAGCGATTCGGCATTGCTATGACTGCCTCGCCTCGCCATGCCGATGGTGTCCTTATTACTGGGGTGGTAACCAAGAACATGTTGCGCCCGTTCCACCAGACCATAGCGGCCACCCCAGCGCCCAAACAGCTAATCGCCATCGGCGACTGCGCCATCAACGGGGGTCCATTCCTTCCAAGCTATGCCATCGAAGGAGCACCTAGCGAACTCCTCTCAATCGACCTCATGGTTCCGGGTTGTCCGCCAGATCCTACAGCCATCATTGAGGCTCTGCGGCGGCTCAGCGGCAAATGACAAATGATACTGAGACGTCACTATATCGCACATGGCTGGTGAGCTGTTCAATACTCACAATGATGATTGCGCTCGCCGGAGGAGCGCTCGCGGTGCTTGCCCTCATGGGACACGTTCCATCGATTAACTCCGCATGGTTGCTACCCATTGCGGGTCTTCATCTCAAGATCGACAGCATCTCAGCTCTGTTCGATCTTTTGACTGCCGCCATCGGGCTCCCTGTCGCTGCCTATATGGGTACCTATTTCTCGCACCACCAAGTCCCAAAGCTCACCCTTGGCCTTATGCCAACCTTCCTGACCGCCATGCTCCTCGTTCCGATGGCGGCGACGTACTTTAACCTCTGGTTTTTCTGGGAGATTATGGCGCTTGCTTCAGCTGCCCTTGTCCTTACCAACTATCGCAGCCCTCAAGTTCGCAAAGCAGGTCTGCACTATATTGTCTACACGCAAGTTGGTTTCGCACTCATTCTGGCGTCGACCGCTGTTCTAAATGCAAAATCCTCGGTCGGTTTCCTGAATGAGCCGAGCTCACATGTCGCACCGCTCTCGAGTCTGGTTTTCGTACTCAGCCTCTTGGGTTTCACATCCAAAGCTGGCCTTCTACCACTAAACTCGTGGCTTCCACTTGCGCACCCGGAGGCGCCAACGCCAGTTTCAGCCTTGATGAGTGCAAGCATGGTCAACCTTGGCATCTATGGGATTGTCAGGATTGACCTCGTTAATCCTGGTCACACCTGGTGGGGTATTCTCATGATCATCATTGGGCTGTCAACCGCGACCTACGGTGCGCTACACGCCTTGATCTCTGCAGACATCAAGCGACTCCTTGCCTATTCAACCAGCGAGAATCTCGGTATCGTTATCACCGCACTGGGAACTTACGAGCTATTTCGTAGCACACACTTTGTGATCCTCGCAGAGCTCGCTTTGGCTGCGGCGATTCTCCATCTGATTGGACACGTGCTCTTCAAATCACTCGCTTTCATCACCTCCGGTCGCCTCATCGATGAGGCTGGGACGCGCGATATCGACCATATGGGCGACATGATCCACCGAACACCGCTCGCCAGCGCAGGATATGGCATAGCTAGCCTTGGCGCAACCGGACTCCCCCTCGGTGCTGGCTTCATAGGAGAATGGCTGCTTTTGCAGGCCCTAATCCACACGCCACCAAGTGCGCCAACCCTCCTTCGGGTGATCATGCCTATCGCAGTGGCGATTCTTGCGCTCACGGTGGGCCTAAAGGTAGCGGCGATGACCAAGTCGTTTGGCATCGGAGTTCTATCCCGGCCGAGGGATCCCTGCACGACCGCAATCAATAGTGGGAGGCTTGTAATTTGGATAGACACTGTCATCATCTCAGTCCTCGCGCTAGCTAATCTCGCCTTTAGTGCTCTTCCAAGCCTTGCCAGTCCGCTCGTTCGACTCTTCGCCCAAGCCCTATTGCCTCAAGGAGTGCCGACTCACATCGGCCTCTATATCACGCTATCACCGTTGAGAGGTGGCATCTCGCCTCTTGTGATCGTCATCGTGGTTGCTTGCGCCACTATTGCGGTCGGCATTCTGGTGGAGCTGCGTATACGATCCAATGGCCGAGTCAAGAGCGGCGATCTGTGGAACTGTGGAGGCGGTGAGCCACGCATCCGCATGCAATACAACAGCACGTCCTTTGCGCAACCTCTAGAGACGATCTTTGCCAACGCACTGCGTCTTAACGAACAAACCGCAGCTTCACACGCAGATGAAGACCGTCTGATCGTCGCCGCGATCGTCTATGAACGTTCCAGAACTGACATCGTTGCCACCATGCTTCATCGATTCGTCGGCGACTCCCTGGACCAATGCTCACGATTGGTTCGGCGCGCCCACGCAGGCAATGTGCGACTGTACACGCTCTACGGTGCGATCGGACTCCTCATCATTTTGCTGGTTGCCAGATGACGATACTCCTCCAACTGTTATTCTTCCTCCTCATCGGTCCGGTCTCGATCGGCCTGATCCGCAAGGTTCATGCGCGCCTTGAGGGACGAAGTGGCGCACCCGTCATACAACCCTTTCGACGCTTTGGCCAGCTATGGAAGAAGGAGACCATAGAGCCCACTGGGGCAAGTGCGATCTTCCGTTTTGCTCCTTATGTTCTCCTCGGCACCAGTCTCACTATCGCAGCCGTCGGACCGTTCATCGCTACTTCAGATGGACTTGGTTCCTCGTCCGATCTCTTTGTCGTAGTAGGACTACTATTTCTCGGGAACATTACCATGGCCTTAGCCGGCCTGGACCTAGGGACATCCTTTGGCGGCATGGGCGCCTCGCGGGAACTCACCGTATCGTCGCTTGTCGAACCCACATTGCTCATCGCGATTTTTGCGCTGTCCATCCCTGCTGGCACTAGCTCGCTTGATGCCATCTGTAGGACGGCGCTGTCGGATCCGGGGCGCCTCTTGACTCCAGCCGATCTCTTGGCTCTCGGTGCCTTCGTCGTGGTAGTCATAGCAGAAGCAAAACGTCTCCCGATCGACAACCCGACGACCCACCTGGAGCTGACCATGATCCACGAAGCGATGCTTCTAGAGTACTCTGGCCCACGGCTTGCTGTCATCGAGTGGGCATCTGATATCCGACTCGCATTACTGCTCGGTCTCATAGCCAACCTTTTTTTCCCGCTCGGGATCGCCAACCACCAAGCCAACGTAGCGATGTTTGTGATCTCGATCACAGTGCTCGTCGTCAAAGTCCTACTGCTTGCTACACTTATCGCACTCGCCGAAACTGCGATCACCAAAATCAGGTTAACGAGGGTCCCAGAACTACTTTCTGGATCGTTCATTCTCGCATTCCTTTCGATCATGATCTCGTTCTTCGTGAGCAGGCGATGAGATGAGCATTCTGATTCAACTGTGTCCGGCATTGCTCCTTCTCACTGGCATTCTGATTGCTGCATTTAGAGATCTCCGCGCCCAGACGGTCATCCTACGAATCCAGGGGATAGGACTTGGCATGTTACCACTGCTGCTGGCTATCGAGCAGCACTCGGTGGCGCTGGCCGTTGCGGGTGTCATTGAGCTTGCTATACGGGGTTTTCTCCTCCCCGGGCTCCTGATGCGAACCGTGAAGCGTCTTCCACCGGAGCAAGATCCATCCACGGTGCGCAACACCGCCAGTTCCTTCTTGCTATCGGGCATTCTCACCGTAATCGCCAACCTGGTCTTCTTACCCCTCACGCGAGCGACCTCTACAACCTTAGGACAGTCAAGCTTTATCGGCCTTGTGTTAGTATTCCTCGGAATTCAGGTGCTGCTCATGAGGCGTCGGGCAATCGGGCAGATCATCGGTTTCCTGATGATCGACAACGGGATTGACGCTTTCGGGTTCCTCGCCACCCTTGGCGTGCCATTCATACTCGAGCTCGGTGGCGGTCTTGATCTAGTGTTTGTCGTCCTAATTCTGGCGGTGTTGACAAACCGAATGGTGATCAAATTCGAAGGTACAGACATCGACGATCTCTCGGAGTTGAGGGAACGGTGATGGCGCTTATCCTGTTCGGCGTCGTAGTGGGTCTTCCTCTGTTGGCAATTGCTTCGGCCACTCTACACGCACCACACCGACTCACTTGGATAGGTACCCTCGTTGTGGATGCCTCTATCCTTGTCGCTGGGGCTCTTGTCCTGCTGGTGCACCCAGGTACTGTTCTGATGGCGAACAACTTCCGGCTCGACCCACTTGCAGGGATCCTATTGCTGGTGATCGGGTCGGTTGCAATCCTCTCCGGGGCGTCGAGCAGGACCTATCTCAGTCATCAGCTTCTCGACGACCCAGTCGCTGATCATAAGTGGCGACTCTACTGGGGTCTTTTTAATCTCTTCACCCTCACCATGGTCCTAGCCGTCGTCTCGAACAACCTCGGCATCACCTGGATCGCTATCGAGGCAACGACGGTGTCAACGACCTTTCTCGTCGGGTTCAAGCGGACGCCAAAATCCCTCGAAGCCGCCTGGAAGTACGCCATCATCTGCTCCTTCGGACTCTCAGTTGCTCTACTTGGCGTCGTCGTGATCTACTTCGGCGCCACCAAAGCAGGGATCCCAGGATCGCAGGCTCTGCTGATCAACGTACTCCTGCAGCACGCTAAGGAGTTGAACCCGAGCATTCTTCGCATTGGTATCGGTCTCTGTATCGTTGGCTTTGGAGCCAAAGCGGGCTTGGTGCCTTTTCACACCTGGTTGCCGGATGCCCATTCTCAAGCCCCGGCACCGATCTCAGCCATGATGTCTGGCGTCCTTCTTTCAGTAGCCGCCTCCGTCGTACTTCGTGTCACCGAGCTCTCATCGGCAATACTCGGTCCTTCCTATGCGCGACTGCTCCTTTTGATCATTGGTATTCTCACCATGGGGGTTGCGGCTCTCTTAATCTTCGGCCAACAAGAGCTTAAGCGAATGCTGGCCCAGTCATCAATGGAACAGATGGGTTTGATCGCCATCGCCATCGCCATCAATACTGAGCTAGCCATAGCAGCCCTTCTATTACACATCTTTGTCCATGGCATCGCGAAGAGTTCAGCTTTTATCGCTGCGGGCCAAATGGAAGAGGTAACAAGCAAACATCGGATCGCAGACATCGCGGGCATGTTGCGGACTCACCCTCATCTCGCCCGCGGCTTCCTCCTTGCACTCATCGCATTGCTTGCTGTGCCACCATTTGGGCTCTTCTGGAGTGAGGCGGGAATCATCACCGCAACAGTGCGGGCCGGATACCTTCTCCCTGCGATACTTGTGGTGTTACTTCTGCTGATCGCCTCGATTGGCCTAGTGCGTGCTGGCCTCGCACTCACGTTGTCGGACCCACTGCCGACCAAACTCAGAACGCTCCAGACTCGATCCTTGCATCCAGTTGTCATCGCGACCTCAATCGCAGCTGTGGTAGGACTCGTTGGCACCCCCACCACCCATATCATCGTCCAGGCCGCCTCGTCAATCCTTCAGAAGGTGTGAGTATGTCCTCAATCGTTCCAGCCACAAGTTGTTCACCTCGAGATATTGCCCCCGCGTTGACCCACGCTCTTACGAACGGTGCTCGAGTGGCCATGGTAGCAGGGGAGGATCGACCATCAGAGGGTGTCATTGAGATTAACTATCT